>JAJYVR010000021.1 GCA_021791935.1 Acidobacteriota bacterium | reverse complement strand
AACAGGCCGTTGGCGACGCCCTCAAAACCATCACCCCCGACAACGCCGCCGCATGGTTCCGACACTGCGGCTACGGCATACAGCAACCATAGTTCTGCTCTAAAATCGCAACCTTCACGCCGGATTCAGGTAGCAACGCAGGTTCATCCTTCACCGCTGCCCGCAGGGGCTCTGTGTTTCTCTCAAATGCCGACATCGTGCCATCCTGCTGCGCCCGTTGCAGCCAATGCAGCGCGTCTGGCCCGTCCTTGAGCGCAAGATAGGTGTGCGCCGCGCCACTGAAAACGAACAGCCAGTCCACGTTGTGTAGCTGCACAACTTCACCTGGCGCATCGGCCCCGTCTGCTTCAGCCAGCCGAAGCCCTCTGACGAATTCCAAACGACAAACACCGAACCAAAGGCGCGATCTTCTCCCTTCACCGTTTTGCTTCCATGACGATCAATTGATTTGCGCCGACGGCGACGTCGCAGGCATTGCGGTTGACGCTGGAATGTTCCTTCGTGTTCCAGCCAGGATCGAGCGATTGGACGCCCTGTAGCGCGGTGTGGGAAAAGTCGAGATGAAAGGTGCGGGGAGAATTGGATTTGTTCATCAAGATCAACATGATTTCTCCCTGATCTCCGGCCAGGATGGGCTTTGTGCCCTGGCTGGCCGGAGTGTTGGCGGCTTCAATCCGTGCAAATACGAAGCCGGTATCGTCGGCCAGCAGGTCCTGCTGTGCGCCCGTTTTAAGCGACTCGTGGCGCAAGCGGAACTGCAGCAGCCCTTGCACCCAGGCATGCATCGCTTCCTGTTCAGGAGTACGTCCGGCGGCGATGAAAGCATCGTTTTTGTCCCCGGGAAATCCACCTGGAAAATCTCGCCGGTTGTCCGGGTCGTTGCCGCCGCTCATGGCAATCTCGTCTCCGGAATAAATCTGCGGCATGCCGCGCATGGTGGCCAGCAGTCCGAAGGCAATTTTCATGCGCGCGGCGGTCGCCCCCGGCTCCGACATGAAACGCTCCGTGTCGTGGTTGCCGAGGAACGTCGCCAGCCGCTCCGGATGCGGATAGAGCCAGTCCTGCCGTTGGACATTCTGGAGCGCGGTCATCGGCTTGTCGCCCGTGGGAATGCTCCCCGTCAAGGTCTGTCGCAGCGCAAAATAGCTGGGAAAATCGAACGGCGTGTACAGCCCAGTGTCGATGTCGGCATGTTTCACGCCGCCAGAAAAGTAAGAAACGACGGTCGGGTCGGGGTTGAAGATTTCTCCCACCGTGGTCAGATGCGGATAGATATCGTGCAGCTCAGTGTGAAAATCCTGCCAGAAGGCACGGTCCACATACGGAAATGTGTCCAGCCGCAGGCCGTCGAGCGTACCGGACTCAATCCACCAGATGGCATTCTGAATGAGATATTCCTTCACCAGCGGATTCGACTGGTTCAGGTCGGGCAGCACATTGGCGAACCATCCATCCACGGCTTGGCGATAGGCCGCCGGCGGGGCATGAGGATCGGCGATGGGCGCGAAGTTTCCATTGGCCTCAATGTGGTGGGCCAGCGTGCCGTGAAACCATTCCGGCGCCGGAGGGTCGAGCACCCAGGGGTTTTTCGGGCCGACATGGTTCGGCACGGTATCGAGCACCAACTTCATCCCTCGGCTGTGCAGCGCCTGTGCCAGGTCCTCATACTCCTGGAGTGTGCCCAAGTGCGGGTTCACCGCGAACATTTGCGTTGCGCCATAGCCGTGATAATCGCCAGCCGATAGCGGATCGTTTTGGTACAGCGGCGTGATCCAGAGGGTCGTCACGCCCAGCTTTTGGATGTAGTCCAGGCGGTCTTGAATGCCGCGCAAATCGCCGCCGTGATAGGCGCGCGGTTTACCCACGTCGTACGTTCCAGGAGCTTGCGACAGACGGTCGTTCGTGGGGTCTCCATCGGCAAAGCGGTCCGGCATGATCAGGTACATGACATCCGCGGAGGAAAATCCCTGAAAGCCGGCCGTCGGTGCATGACGCCGGTCCAGCTCATACGGCACGTGTGTCTGGCCGCCAGGAGTACGCACCAGCAGATCGACATGCTGCGGCGGCACCGACGCGATATCCAGCCAGACGAAGACCCAGTGCCCATTGGCGGAAACTTGCGTCCTGCGCACGGAGATCCCATGCACGCTGGTGTACACATGAGCATCCATCAGGTTTTTTCCATATAGCAACAGCATGGGATTCGGCAGGCCGCTCCACCAGTTGGGTGGATCCGTTTGCTGCACCACCGGCTTCGCTGCTGCGGTTGTGCGCTGGCGATGTTTTTGATCGGCGCGGGCTAAAAGCGGAAATGCCGCGCAAAACAGAAGCAACCAGACAAGCAGCGCGCGCAGACAACGAGGAGAAGATGTTGTTTCCGCCCATGACTCTCCAGCATCCGCCTGTTCCAATTTCTCTACAAGACACCGAGAGATACTAACTACCGGCGCAGTCGGAGGATAACGAATTGTGTCGGCGCTGGCAGCCTGGTTTTCAGCTTGAAAAACTTCACACATCGGCCCGCACCCTCGAAGTTGGACAAGATTAGGATCAGCCACTCGAAAAAAATGGAGAGAGAGGGCCCCGCACTCGTAAGAATGCGGGGCTGTTGGTTTGTAGAAGGTTTCAGAACACTAAACGCGCGGCGAGCTGAATCTGGCGATTGCTGTATGCCTGCACCCCAGTGACTTTGCCAAATGTCTGCGCATCGCTCATGCTGCTGCCCGGATTGGTGAACTGCGGCGTGTTGAACACGTTGAAAGCGTCTCCATGCAGTTCCAGATTGAAGCGGTCCGTGAGATGCATGTCCTTCTGCATGGAGAAAGCGACCGTGCGTTGTCCCGGCCCGTAGACCTGGTTGCGGAGCGCCGTCCCCGGACGTGTGTACACAGTAATGTGGTTCGGCGTGGTGAAGGTTGGAATATTGGAAGAGAAGGAAGTCGGCTTGAACCAGTATCCACTAATACTCTTTGGATATTGGATGGGGAGGACCTCGTCCGGCTCATTGCCGGAGTCTGTCGCTCCCGTGGACAAGTCGAATGGCTGGCCACTCGATACCAGGGCAATGATGTTGCTCTGCCAGCCGCCGATCGCCCAGTCCATGGGACGCGAAACGCCGCTCCCGAAGCGTTGCCCACGGCCAAACGGCAGGAAGTATACCGTTGAAAAGCTGAATACCTGCCGTTCATCCTGGCCGGAGTTGCCATAGCTGGCCTGTGGAGCATAATACAGGCAAAGCGTGCCGCAATTGTCGTCCATGGTGTGCGACCACGTATAGGCGGCAGTCGTGATCAGGCTGGTGGCGCGATGTGTGGCCGACAACTGCAATCCGTTGTAGTTGGAACTCCCGTTGTAAATTTCGTAAGTGATGCCACCCAGGTTCGGATAGTTCTGGTTGCCTCCTCCGAGCGGCCCATTGCCAAACTGGAAGAGGTTGTAAGGATAGTAGTTCGCAAGGTGATCGGCCTTGGTGCCAACATAGGCGATGTTCAGCACGTTCTTGGAGCCCAACTGTTGGTCGAATTGCATGTTCCACTCCTGGATCTGGCTGTTCTTGTTGTTCCGATCGACAGCAAGCGTACTAAGTCCCTGCGGAGGCGATGCCGGATTGAAGTTGGGAAAGCCAGGTTGCGGAAGCGGCGTGGTCTGGTTGGCCGAACTGACCCTGCAACTGTCGAAGCCATTCGTACCCTGGGTTGGGGTCTGGCCGGTGAAGGCCACGCACGTACCAAGCCTGGCCTGGTAGGACACATCGCCGCCGAAGGGTGGCTGTTGACCCAGTTGGTTGCTGATGCCTCCATAGGTCGGGTAGTAGTAGACGCCATAACCGCCGCGCACCACGGATTTGCCATTTCCAAACAGGTCGTAGGCAAAGCCCAGACGCGGCCCGAAGTCGTCGTAGTTCTGGTTGAGGATGGCGCGCGACACGCCGTTTTGGCCAGCCATCAATACCTGTCCATTGTTGATGTCGAACGATGCCTGGCGGTTGTGCATTTCATACGGCCAGGTCAACAGGTCCCAGCGGATGCCGAGATTTATCGTCAAGCGCTGGTTTACGCGCCAGTCGTCCTGCGCGAATATGCCATCTTCCTGGCTGACGTTGCCGAAGTATCCGTTCTGCGAGCCGATGGAATAGGTGTCCATGAAGGACGCCAAAAGGTCGGACACCTCATAGCCGGTAAAGTCCTGCCCGTTCCCAGAGATAAAGAAGTAGCCCTTGCCTGCGATGGGGCGGAAGTATTCCATCTGACGATGAATGAGCGTGCCGCCGAACTTGAAGGAGTGGTTTCCTCGCTCCCAGTCGAACGTGTCCGTTGCTTCAATGTTGTTTTGCGGAACTGCGTACAGGCCGTAGTCGCCGGTGTAGGAGATTTCCGTATTGTACCCGCCGATCAAAGCGCCGCCGCTGGTTTCCAGGTTGCGGTTGGCATTGACAATGCCCAGGTCCTTTGAAACTGGAATGCCATACATGGGTGGCATATAGCCGTAGTTGTCCCGGTTGTAGGCCAGGTGGGCCTCATTCACCGCGTTTTGCGTGAAGGTGTGCGTGTAGCCGAGATCGTAGCCACGCGCGTGGGTGTAGCTGGAGCCGGTGCCGAAACCAGCCGGCAGTTTGGTGAAAAACGAGCTCTTGGTTTCTACGGAATTGTCATAGCTGAAGCGCGCGAAAAACAGGTCTTTTGCGCTCGCGGTCCAATCCATGCGGATATCGAAGTCGTTATAGTCGATTACCGAAGTTTGGAATGTTTGATAGTTGTCGAGGATCGTATTGGATAGCGTCGGCAACGGAAAAGCATTCAGGTAATTCACCGCAGCCGGGTTCAAACGGTTGGGCGGGATGACGTTCGATTGGCCACTATAAGAAAACTGCTGACATGTGATCGGGTCGAATATCTCTCCCGTATTGGGCGCGCCGTTGGGCTGGCACAAGTTGGAGTGGTTCATGTATTTACCGCCCGTCAACGCCGGGTTGAGCACTTCGGAGAGGTTGCCTTGGCGCATCAATGCCGTGGGGACCGTCTGAAAGGTGGAACCGACGGGTACAGCCTCCCGCCATGCCTGGTAATCGCCGAACATAAAGAGCTTGTTTTTGACGATGGGAAAGCCTACATCTCCGCCCCACTGGTTGCGGTTGTAGGCCGGATTGGGGGTCGGGCCCGCGCCCAGAAACTGATAGTACGGATTGGAGTCGAACTTGCCGCTGCGATAATACTCGAAAGCGGAACCGTGAATGGAGTTGGTGCCGGACTTGATGGAACTGATCACGATGCCGCCGCCGGCGCGGCCGTATTGTGCCGGGGCCACGCTGGTATCGACTTTGAACTCCTGCGTAGCGAAGATATTCGGGAAGAACAGCAACGTGTTCATCAAATCGTCGTTGTTGTCCACGCCATCCAGGATGTAATTGTCCGCCGTCGGCTGTAGGCCGTTGACCGAAAGTGCTCCGCCTCCGCTCTCGTTGTAGCGGAAGGTCTCCGCGTTGCCCGCCTCGCCACTTTGTGCATTGCCGTAGTTGCCCCGCGTCACACCAGGGGTCAGCAGAGCGAGATTGGTGAAGTTCAGCCCATTGAGCGGTAGCTGGGTGATCTGCTTGCCCTGGATGGTTTCTCCCAGAGTTGCGTTGGCAGTGTCCAGGAGCGGAGCAGCACCCGTGACTTGCACCGTTGTCGCTACCGCTCCGGGTTGGAGCTTAAACAAGAGGGTCTGGACTGCGGTAACGGTGATCGTAAACGCCTGCTTCTGCGACTGGAAGCCCGGCGCGCTGATCTGCGCCGTGTAATTGCCGCGCGGCACGGCGAAGATGTTGAATTCACCGGTCGCATTTGAAGTGGCATTCAGTTGATTGCCGTTGTCGTTGTTGGTGACTTGGACGGTCGCGCCCGCAATGGCGGCGCCGGTTGGATCGGTGACTGTCCCGACGATCCGCCCCGTGTCCGACTGGGCATGGGACTGCAACAGCATCCCAAAGGTAGCGAAAAGAAGCAGGCCTAGGGCGCATAGGACGTTCCATGCCCTGCGAGTTGGGTTCATGCAGTTTGCGGCGATCTTCATAATAGTGCGGTCTCCTAAAATTCTTTCTGCTCTCTTGCTACAACAGAGAGTTTGTTGGGACGGTCGATGCGATGCTCTACCATCCGCGATTGGTCCTGGTTCATTCCTGCTTATGACGAGCGCACGGTGGCTCTCCTTCGCAGGAAATCGACTCCACGGGTCCCCTTTCGCGTCGGTCAAGGGGCCACTTTCTTCCTGTCGCTTCCATTCAACTTCTCAACTTTGCCAATGCTGAAACCTGGCAAGTACTCTTCGGATGGCGCATTCCCCTTCCTGCACGAGGGAACAAATTTGCCAAACGGTCTATTTACACTCCACTTCGTATACATTCATCAATGCACCGCAAATCGTTTCTCAATCAAATTGACATCATTAGATAACCTCCTTTTTCTTCAACCGATTACAGCGACACATCTCCAGACTTCATTCGGCGCGAACGCGTCGTTGACTCCCGTAAACGGAAAGAGTAGAAAGAAAAACAGTACACGGCCCAGGATTCATGGATCGCGTACTAAGGACAGGTCAGGAAGTCAACACGTGGAGCCGATACACCATTCCGTGTCGAAAGTTCGGTTTGGCGTGTTTGAAGTTGATCTGCAAACGGAAGAGCTGTACAAATCCGGGATGCGGGTCAAGATTCAGAACCAGCCCTTCAAAGTCCTTTCCTTAATGCTGGAACGGCCCGGCGAAATCGTTTCACGGGATGAGATGCAGCAACGACTTTGGGGCGGTGACCAGACCACCGTCGACTTCGACCACAGCCTCGGAACTGCCGTAAACAAGCTGCGCGACGCGTTGGGAGATTCAGCGGACAACCCGCGCTTTATTGAGACGATGGCGCGGCGCGGATATCGCTTCATCGCACCGATCAGGATCGATCCCGATCCGCCTATGACGAAGCCGTTTTTGACGGCGTCTTCGTCAATCCTGATGTCGTCTTCCATCCTGGAACCATTGCCGCCAGCCCGAAAGAAATGGATTCGCTGGCCAATGGCACCGGCGGCGACCGTCATTATTTTGATCTCCGTCGGGCTCCTGGTATGGTGGAGTGCCGGAACTGCAAAATTTCAGACGCCGCTGCGCATCTCCCAGATCACTTTCTCCGGACGAGTTTTTCCTGGCGAGCCTCTTCAGGAAAACCTTGCTGCAACGGCAACGGACGGGACACGTATTTATTTTCAACAGTTTGAGAATGGCCAAACTGTGCTTGCACAGGCGTTGATCGCCGATGGCGAGACGAGCATCCTGGCGGTCCCATCGGAAATCTCCGCACCGTCGCTCGGCAACATTTCTCCGGATGCATCGAAGCTGCTTGTGCGTAACGATTTGACCCCAAAAGCAGAACAGCCGCTCTGGATCGTACCGACGCTGGGTGGGACGGCCCGTAATTTCTCCAATACCTTGGCCCATGATGCTACCTGGATGCCGGATGGAAAACGCATCCTTTATGCTGCCGGAACGGACCTTTTTATTGCCAATGACGATGGAACGGGACCGAAAAAATTTGCTGCGCTTCCGGGGCGCGCCTTCTGGCTGCGATGGTCCCCGGATGGGGCCTTATTGAGGTTCACGCTGCTGAATCCACTGAATCACGCCACATCGTTGTGGGAAATCTCCTCGACCGGGAAAAATCTGCACCCTCTTCTTTCCAATTGGAGCAATCCGGCGTCCGAGTGCTGCGGTTCCTGGACTCCGGACGGCAAATCCTTTGTGTTCCAATCGGCCCACAATGGCTCGAACAACATCTGGGTTTTGCAGGAGAAATCCTTCCTGAGCACGCTGCTGCCCGTCTCCCCTATCCAGCTTACGAACGGCCCCCTTAGCTACCTGGCGCCGATCGCCGCCAATACCGGGCGTCGGCTTTTCTTTATTGGGCTGGATGCGCGCTCCGTGCTGCTGAAATACGATCCCGTTGCCCAGCAATTTGTCCCCAATGGAAAAGCCTTGAATGCCGCGTCGCTCGTGGATTATTCCAGAGACGGCGGTTCCGTGGCATGGATCAATCCAGAGGACGTTTCTCTGTGGCGCAGCAAGGTGGACGGCACCCAGCGCCTGCAACTGACCGCGCCTCCGTTGGAAGTCTTTATGATGCATTGGTCGCCGAGCGGCAAACGGATTGTCATGATGGGTCGAGAACCCGGCAAACTCTGGCGGCTCTACGTTGTGGATGCGCAGGGTGGAGATATTTTACCGGTGCTGAAAGAAACTCGAAATGAGGCCGATCCCGACTGGTCGCCGGATGGCAACTCGCTGGTGTTTGGCAGGCTTCCCGATCTGATGGCGGAAAAATCTCTCCCTAAAGCAATCTATATTGTCGATCTAAAAACCAGGCAAGTAACGACCCTTCCCAACTCCGAGGGTCTGTTCAGTCCGCGATGGTCTCCCGACGGGCGCTACATCGTGGCCATGCCGCTCGACCAGAGCAAGCTGGTGTTCTACGACACAGCGGCACACACATGGAAAACGCTGATTGCGCGTCCGGCGCATGATCCCGTCTGGTCCAATGACAGCCGCTGGATTTACTTCCACGACTTTCTGGCGCAGGACCAGCCTGTCTATCGGGTATCGGTGCCGGACGGAAAGCTGGAGCGCGTGGCCGGATTGAAAAGCGTGCAACCCCTCGATGTTCTGGATTTTCGGTTTGCTGGACTGACCCCCGCCGATGTCCCTCTTGTCAGTGCCCGCATCTCGACTGCAAACATCTATTCCATTGACTTGAATCCTTGACAGAACCGCTTGCCCAAAGGCGTCTCTCTCATTGTAGAGTCCAATGTATGGGCTATTACGCGAACAAAGTTTTCAGCAAGTTCACTGCGTTGGACAAGGAGAGACAGCCTGAAGACGCACTTATGCTCGGCGATCCGATCACCGACCTCACGATTGCCATGGAGATCGATTATTTCCAACTCGATCGCGCCGAATACTTTGTGCCTATCGTGGTGAAGATTCCTGACAGGGAACTTGCGCTGGCGAAGCGATTTGGCGCCGAACACACCCTGATCGATTTCGTATCTGAGGTAAAAGATACAACCAGCTGCATGCCGGTGAGCAACGTTCGCGACAAAGTCGACGTCAAGTTGAGCGATGCCACTGCGGCTGAACTGGCGCGGCGGCCGATTGAATACAATTCTGCATTCACTCTTTTTCCCGGAACGTATTCCATCAAATTTCTGGCGCGCGATGACGAGACGGGGCGGATCGGGACCTATCAAACCACCTTTACCATTCCCGATCTAAAAAAACCTCCCGAATCCGTTGCGCGGTAGTTCAATTATCTCTCCAGGTTCGCAGTAAACCTCCAGCCGACATCCAAGCCGGACTGTCAGGAACCTTCGGCGCCCACCAGAACTTTTCGACCGGTTGGCTGGGATACTCCCCCGTGCTGCTCGAGGGTTACTGCGAAAGCCTTGGCCACCAATCCTTGTTGAAGATGTACGACCGCTCCATTTTGCTGGTTTGCTTCAACCAAGCCCATACTCACCGGCATTCCCGACGAAGGCACGAGCCAAAGCTGGTAGCTCTTGTCGGCTGGAGCAGGAGCAATTTCACCCGAATAAACGACCAATCCCATCCGCGCGTTGTAGAGCACATGGGCCTGTCCGGGAGGACCACCGGTCTGTTGCTGCAAAGTGATCTGCACCGTATCTGGCGCACCTAAAGCCTCAGTGATCGCCCGATTCTTTGTGGCGTAGTTGGCTGCCTGCTGCTTCGCAGCCTCTAGCTGCGCTCGCAATTCAGAAATAGACTTTCCGCGCACCTGATTCAGATGCCATAGCCAGGCAGTCGCAATTGCTAGAATGATCGTCGTAACTCCAAAACTCAGCGAAAATCGCAATCCCCAGGATTTCCGTCTGATTCGATCAGGCTGAGCCGCCTTCGGGATATTTCCTGCAGATTCCGCGTGCAAACGCTCCATCAATCGGGACTTGAGCGAGGCGTCCGGCTTGATCGGGGGCTCGGCCAGCGCCAGAAGCAACGCGCGCTCGCGAGCCGTCTGCAGTTCTCCCTGGCAGGTTGAGCATGCGCGCAAGTGTGCCTCGAACCTTTGTTCGTCTTCGCCCTCCAGCGCGCCAAGCGCGTAGAGGTCAAAGTCTTCCGGGTTGGCGTGTCTTTCGATCATCCAGAATCTGCTTCAACGTTTGCAATGCGGCGCGAACCCGGGTCTTCACCGTGCCCAATGGGCTCCCCGTCTTCGCGGCAATTTCCGTTTGTGTCAATCCTTCAAAGTATGCGAGTTCCACAGTCCGCCTCTGTTCAGCGGGCAGTTGAAGGACAGCTTCTCTTACCTTCTCCATCAGATCTCTGCGCGACACCTCGTTTTCGAGGTTCTCGGAGGACAAGAACGTATTGGCATAAACCTCGACCTCATCTTCTGTCACCGCTCGATCCGTACGCCGTCGCAGACGGGAGATCGCTCGATTCCGGCCCATGACGAGCAACCAGACGGGCAGAGATCCGCGGGTCGCATCAAACTGTCCGGCCTTGCGCCAAAGTTGCAGAAACAGATCCTGCAGAACCTCTTCGGCAATCTGGCTGTCATGCAAAATTCTTATCAGCACGCCGAAAAGCATCGCCGAATAGCGATCGTAAATGAGCGAGAGTGCGTCCTCATCACCTGCCATCATCTTCTCGATGAGCACAGAATCAGATTCGGGCTGCAAGGGGGCAGTCACAGGGTCTGGCTCCGTCGATGTTGAAGATACTCTTGGAGGGCCATCGATGGATTGCACTCTCAGGCGGCGATTTGGCCAAAACGAACGTCCTGATGCACTTATATCACCGTTTGCCGGTGACGGTTCAACGCATGAGCCATCCGCGATTAAGTTCGATGCGAATCCAGCCGCCAGAGCAAGGTCAGGATTGTCTCGCGATAGCTATGAGCGCTTGTGCGCGGTCGCATTCTTTAAGCTCCTTTCGACGCGCACAAGGGAAACGCCCCCACGACAAACAACTCCGTCGGGAATGCTGGCAGCTGTCATCGTGCGCCCCCTGAAAGAGCGTGATTCGTGTTGAGCCGGGTCGGGCCACGCTTAACATAAAATCTCTTCCGAGAAAATATTTTGTCCGCGACCCAATCCACTCGGGCTCCCAGAGTCGTACTTGTCTTAGGTAAGCGATCTGCCATGCCTGCCGTCGATTCTCTGCGGCGGGTTCGTGGTCTTGTTTCCTTCTCCACCACTGCTCGTCAACCGCTCAGAGCTAAAGAGGTCAATATGAAAACCCTGGAACTTTCCCGCACGTTCGGCACCATCACAGAAGCGCGGGTAGGACGTCGCAAATTTCTCAGCCAGGCAGGACTACTCGGCCTGAGCGCGGCAGCAACCACCCTCGCCCTCGGCAGTGCCAAGTCGGCTTTTGCCGAACAGGAATCGCAGGCGGAGCGCATCGAGGAAGGAGAGCAGTCGAAAGATACTGTGAAACAAATCTTCACCGCGGCACTCATCGCGGAAGACCTTGCAACAACCTTCTACTACAACGGCCTGATCGGCCCTGTGATCCAAGACCCCAACCTCGCGGGCCCGGGCGGTTCGGCAACCAACGTTACCAGCGCCGGTAACGCGGGCAATGTCAACTATCTGCAGGCTGCGCTCTCCGAAGAGATCAGCCATGCTAACCTCTTTCGATCGCTCCTGGGCATTTCAAGTGCCAGCGCAGACCCCGTCCAGACTTTCTACTTTCCGGCGGGTAGCTTCGACACTCTGGCAGGCTTTGCCGGTCTGCTCAACGCACTGGAAAACGCGTTCATCGGTGCATACTTAAACGCTATTCAGGAATTCTCGGTCAAGGCCGCCAACCGGCGCCGTGGCGGCGATGGGGGCTGGGGCGGGAACCAGGGTGACCGGGACGATGACAGTAAGTACACGGCCGAGCAGTTGGATTATTTTGCCAAGGTTGCGGCATCGATTCTGGGGATCGAGGCCGAACATCGAGTTCTCGGTCGCGTCATCAGCAACACCAACCCCGCTAACAACCTGGCTTACGAACAGACCGACGGACTGAATGCCGTCTACAACGGACCCAATTCAGCGGTCGCTGCGCTCACGCCATTTCTGACCGCCAGCACCGGCCCTGGATACTCGTTCGCGGCCGCGCTGTCAAATCAGGGCAGCGTGTCACTGCCAGTCACAGGGAGCCCTCCGGCATTCTGACCCTATGAGTGTTCGACGTGAAGGTGGAGCGGGCGGGAACGAAACGGACGGCAGAGACAGGCCGCTTTGTTGGAGAAGCGGGACTACATCGTGACAAACTCGCGCAATCCAAAACCGGGGTCGTAAGCGTATCCGTTGGAGAGAAGTTCATAAGGAGAGGAACACTGTGACCATACAAAAAGAGACTCAGCTGATCATCGACAATGTCGTTAACCGCCGCGCCTTTCTCACTGGAGCTACCATGTTCGGCTTGGGCGCGGCGACCTCCGCCGTAGTCATCGGTTGTGGCGGAGGCCACAGCCCCATGACTTCAACCCCGGTATCGGCGGCAACCGCTACCGACACGGCAACCGACATTTTTACCGCGGCTCTCATAGCAGAAAGCCTTGCGATAACTACTTATTACACGGCCCTCGCGACTAATGCGGTGATCACCGATCCCAACCTGGCTGGAGCCGGAGGCACAGCAATCAACGTGAGCTCATCCGGCAGTCAGATCAACGTAGCCTACCTGCAGGGGGCGTTGCTCGAAGAAGTCGCGCACGCTCAGCTGCTTCGTTCTCTCCTTGGCCTGCCCACGGACGGCAGCGGCGACGCCGCGGCGAAGATTCCCCAGACGTTCCACTATCCCACTGGTACCTTCGGCTCGCTCACCGGCTTTCTGCCTGTCCTGCTGGCGCTGGAGACGGCCTTCGTCGGCGCTTACATGACTGCGGTTGAGGAATTCGCCTCAATGGCTGCAGGCTACAATGGTTTCAGTGCCACACAAGCCAACCCCGCTTCGAGCGGCAGTAATCTGACTCAGGCTGATCTCATCCTCTACGCCAAAGTGTGTGCCTCCATCCTCGGCGTCGAATCCGAACATCGCGCTCTCGTTCGTGGTATCCCTTCGGTCACGTTGAACTCGCCCAATTATGCCGGCCTCAATCTCATCCCGGCGAACAACCTGAACTATGAGATAACGGATGGCTTGACCGGCCTGATCACGAGTGCCAGTGGCAGCGCCAGTACCACCGCGGCAGCCGCGCTCACCCCGTTTATTGCCTCGGGCACAAACCCAGTGTCGGTTGCTTCGGTTGCTTCGCAAGCCAGCTTCTCATCGGTGGTCACTGCTTCCGTCATGGCCAATGTTACCGGGTCGATTCCCGCGGCGTAAAAACGGTCGGCGTCGTTCTATGGGATGTTTACAGACGCTGCGACGACGTTCCAACCGCGCACGTGCAGGGTCAGATTGCTGGTATCGGCTGTTGCAGCTATGTCGATGACGATGAATTGTTTCTCGCCAGGAAGCAGAGAAATATAGTTGTCGCTGTAGTAGGCAGGAAGGACTTCAGAGCCGTCGGCAGCGTTGAATATACCCAGCTTGGCGCCAAGAGCAACGACGCTGCCGGTGTTTTTTAGCTGGACCTCGATCCGCTCTCCCTCTAGCTGGCCTTCACCGGTTCCATGCTGAGGATGAGCCGTCACAGCGATCGTAGCCGGCGCAAGTCGGTTCAGGGCGCGATAGCCGGCGTCGGAGTTTGCACGCCAATAGAAGTTTCGCGAGAGTTGCCGACCGTCGGCTGCGTGTAGCGCCAAACGCACAAAGACCACTTTGCCGTCGCTCGTCAATGGAGCGATGTCGAGATTCAGCGCGCGGGTGACGTCATCGGGGGCCGCATCGAGGACCGTTTCGCGGTGCAGCAGCAGTTTGCTGTCGAGACTGTAGGCGTCCGCTGTGACTTTGAGTGCGTGGAGCCGATCTCTCGTCGTGTTGACGACCGCGACATCGTTATTGGAAAGATCGAGCTGAACGTGGACAGGTTCGCAGGCTTTCTTGGTCCCGTAATACGACGCTTGCGTGTCGTAGTCGGAGCTGAGAATTCCCCATAAAGTACTGGGCCACGCGGGTTGCGTCATCCATAATAGACGGCCGCCATTCGGCGCCCACAGGTGCGCATTGAAGCCTTCGAAAATGGCGCGGTAGTCCACGTAATTCATCATCTGCGCTTTGCGCTCGTAGTCTTCCAGACTGTCTGCGATTCCGAATTGAGTTTGGAGATGTTGATTGAAAGCATCGTGAGGATGCCAGTTGTGATAGGCCCAGTCGTCGGTGATGGGCCAGCGATCTACTTTGGGAATCCAGCGGGAAAACCATTCCAGCGTCGGCAAGGATGGAGTGCCGATCTCGACGGCAAAGCCGCGGTCGATGGTTGTGTAGTAGTCGGCGGGGTTTTCGTAGGAGTAGGGCCCGCTATTGAGCAGGTTTACTCGGTTCGAACTGGGCGAGTAATAGCGTGTCCCGTCGAGTGAGTGGGTGAGCTGAATCAGGCCTCGGTTGATTATCGGCTGGGGAACTCCTTCATTGCGGCCGCACCACATCACAATGGAGGGATGATTCCGATAGCGCAAAATTGTGTCGCGGGCATTGTTGAGAAATAGCTGCGGGTCTTCGGCTTCCGCGTTGGAATCCTGCGTGACCTCCCAAAAATCATTCCAGACCATCATTCCGTATTTGTCGGCCAGCTCGTAGAAGGTCTCTTCCGTATTTTGCCCCTGCCAGTTGCGGACGATGTTGAGATTGGCGTCGTGATCGTAGCGAAAAAACGGCTCCAGGCGGGCGCGGGAGATTCGCTTGCGCGAGTCGTCCATGCCCCAGCTTCCGCCGCGAACCGCGATGCGGACGCCGTTCACTTTCAGGATGAGATACGGAGTCGCACGTGTATCCGCGACGGTCCGCAACGCAGTGGAGGCATCGTCTCCAGCGGTGATGGAAGCGGCCCAGCCGTTGGGAACCTGGCGCATTCCCTCGTGGGTGACATCTACCTGCGGTTCAGTTGCGGCGCGCCCCACGGTCGGGTCGTAGTCCACGCGACGTAACGCGCCGGTGCCGTCGAGAAGACTCAACTCGTAGGTGACTTCGCGAACACCAAATTGCAATTTCTTTTCGCTGGAAATTCCGCTGTTCGTGACGAAGCGAAGTTGCAGGCGGTACAGTTCCGGCTTGCCGTAGCCGTTCGGCCACCAAAGGCGCGGGTGGTCCAGATGCAGTTGCGGAAACTCCGTTGGAGAAAGCCGGATCGTGTGTTCTCCGGGAGCTACCGTCAAGTCTTTGCGGACAATAACCCCCTCAAACGAAGCGGTAAGAGTTCCATGCACCGGCTGCTCTGAAATATTTTTAAGCGGAACGTTGATCGTGATGTCGGCTTGGGTGATATCCGGCAGTGGCAGGTGAGTGATGACCTGGGGATCTTCAATCGCAACCGGTCCCGTCGCGATCAGATGTACATTTTGCCAGAGCCCCGTATCGCGGTCGTGCATGGGAGGAATCCAGTCCCACCCTTCAGTCGCCATAAAGGTTGGACCGTCAATGGCCATGGCCCCGCCATTCAGCCCCGCACCAAAGGCGATCGACTGCACGTTGGGAATGCCGGGATGCGGCGCGGGAGAGACGAGGATTGCCAGCGCGTTCTTTCCGTCCGTGCGGAGCGCGTGGCTGACATCGAAACTTCCACGGATGAAGGCGCCTGTCATGGAGCCGAGGTGCTGACCGTTGAGCCATATCTCAGCGTGATAGTTGATGCCGTTGAGAACCAGCGAGACGTGCGTGCGCACTTCGGTTTTTGGCGCATCAAACTCCGCGCGATACCAATAGTTCTGCTTGTTCAGGCTTTCCGGAATGTCCAGATTGTTCAACCCATAGTCGGGATCGGGATAGATGCCGCGCGCAATCATGGTGGTCAGCACCGTGCCGGGTACAGTTGCCGCCAGCCAGTTGCTCATGTCAAATCCTGGCATCGAGATCGCCTCAGGCGCCGCCGAAAGTTTGGTCGCCGCAATCAACTTCCATCCTCCTGCGACGACCCAATCGCCGCTGCCGGAAGGTTGCAGGGTCGTGTCAGTCGGTGGAAGCGGCCCTGCCTGCGGCTCACTAAACGGTGCACTGCGATGGGGAAGTGTCGCCGGATCCTGCGGCGCTGTGTTCCCGACAAACTGGACGACTTGCAGCGCCCACGGCTTGGAACCCTCTTCAAATGCGATCAACTGGAAGTCGGGCTTCTGCGCGGCCAGTGCTGCGATGTCTTGTGCCGATAACGCTTTGCGGTTGAGGGTGAAACGAGCGATGCGTCCACCGAAATGGACGCAGAAAGTTTCAACGCAGGGCGACTCGACGGGCGCCATCATCATTTGCGGCTGGATGGGTCCGGCCCGGAGTGGGCCATCAGCGACTTCCGCTCCATCCACATAGAGGCGCGCCGTATTTCCGTCAAAGCTGGCAGCCAGCAGATGCCAGCCCAATCCGTCGAGCGGGGCTTTCGAACGGATGAGATGTCCGTCTCCGAAACGCAGCGCAGGCCTTCCATCCGCGATAGCGAAAAAACGGGAGTCTTCATCCTCTGGGTCGCCTGCTCCCGCAATGAGCACGGATTTTGTAGTGGGCGTTGAAAATTCAACCCATGCAGAAAGCGTCCACGGAGTACTTGCTTTCAGGATGGGATCGGCGGCCGGCAGAGGCTTGGTCAGCCCAATGCCTCCGCTAAGAAAGTGGCCACTGTAAGGCCCGTAACTCTGTGGAAGCACCGTCAATGCAGGGGTTTTGGTCGTTTGAGCGCAAGCGCAAGCGGCGATCAAGAAAACGACGGCAGCGACGGCGAGATCGAACATAGTCGATCGCGATGCGCAGGCGCGGTGCTTCATTGAACTCCTGTTTCTCATGGGCCGCGGAGGAATTAAGATCCATTCTATAAGTAAATGGTCCACAGAATGCGCCGATGCGAGGTGGGATTCTGTCTGGACTCGTCGCAGTACGGTCTTTCGTTCCAGTCCGACCGCATCGCGGCGTATGCTGGATTTGGACGCGCTGAACCTCTCCCATCAATCTTCTAATAGTGATGAGTTTCTGGACCGTGGGAAGCGACCATCGAAGAGTAGTATTCTGATTCGTGCGCAATAAACCATGAAAAAGACCAACAAAAACGATATTTCGACCATTGTTCGCCGTGCAGTTATGGAGTCCCTTGCGGTCCATCGATCTGGTCAGTCCCCGGCGAAAGAACCGCTGGAGATTTTCAACTCCGCTGAGGCTACCGCGCTGAAGGAGGAGATTCTGCGCGTGGGCAAAAAGCTGTGGGAGCGTCAATATGTGGATGGAAACGGCGGGAATATTTCCGTCCGTGTGTCGCCGCATTATGTTCTCTGCACACCGACGCTGTGCAGCAAGGGCGATCTTTGCATGGAGGACCTGTCGCTGGTCGATCTCGACAATTACCAGATTTGCGGCGATCGTCCGCAGACCAGCGAGATCCTGCTTCATCTTGAGATTTACAAGGCCGTGCCCGACGCGAAGGCCGTGATTCACTGTCACCCTCCGTATGCAACCGCGCATGCCGTTGCCGGAGTCGTGCCGCAGGGCAATTTAATTCCCGAGCAGGAAGTGTTCATCGGGCCCGTCGCTCTTGCCCCGTATGAAACCCCGGGTACCCGCGCCTTCGCGAAGACCGTCCTCCCATACGTGAAAGATCACAACACGATATTGCTGGCCAATCATGGCATTGTTTGCTGGGCCGACACGGCGACCCATGCGGAATGGTATGTGGAGGTCGTTGACACCTACTGCAAAACCGTCATGATTGCCTCGCAACTGCGGCCAAAGCTGAACGAAATTCCTCCCGACAAAATCGCCGATCTGCTTGCCATCAAGAAAAAGTTGGGATTGCCCGACCCGCGGCTGAAGAGCGGCGCGGATGCAGCGGAGGCGACCGCAGCCGGCGCGGCCGTGTCGCAGGAGCAAGCTTCGCCGGGGAAGCTCCCGGCCAACTACGAAATCGATGAGCTTGTCAGCCGCTTGACGTCGGAAGTCTTAGGTTTTTTCCATAGGGCCGAATGACGCACACCGTAAATTTCGTAGCTGCGGACCTGGGAGCGTCGAGCGGACGTTTGATGGTCGGGGCATGGAATGGGCGCGCCTTTTCGCTGGATGAATTGCATCGGTTTCCGAACGGCGGCATCCGTGTAGCCGGCAGCCTGCATTGGGATGTTTTGAGAATGTGGGCTGAGATCCAACATGGACTGGCGAAGTATCGCACACGCTTTGCAGGCTTGCCGGCCGCCATCGGTGTCGATGCCTGGGGAGTGGACTTCGCGCTGCTGGACCAGCGCGGACGATTGCTCGGCAATCCGTATCACTATCGCGATGCAAGGACCGACAGCGTTCCCGAGATCGTCTTCCAGCAGATCGATCCGCACGAGTTGTTTCGATGGACTGGCGTCCAAACCATGCAGATCAACACAATCTTTCAGCTGTATTCCATGGCCCATGCCGCCGACCCGCAGTTGAAGATCGCCGATACATTGCTGACGATTCCAGATCTCTTCCATTACTTTCTCTGCGGCGCGCGTGCCGTGGAGCACTCCGAAGCCACAACAACGCAGATGTACTCGCCAGTGAATGGCTGGGCGCGAAGGGTGTTGGACACTTTGGAGATTCCAGTTCACATCCTGCCCAGAGTTGTCTATCCCGGAACGCAATTGGGTCCGGTGCGACCGGAAGTTTTGCGAGATACAGGTTTTAGCGGCAGCTTTCCCACGGTAGCGGTCGCTTCGCACGATACCGCAAGCGCCGTGGCCGCAATCCCGAACATGGACGAGAGCAGCGCCTTTATCAGCAGCGGCACATGGAGCTTGATGGGGGTAGAGATGCGGGAGCCGATCACTTCCGAGCTGGCATTTTCGCTGGGCTTTACCAACGAGGGCGGGGCAGACGGCTCTATCTTGCTGATCAAAAATCTTACAGGTCTCTGGCTCCTGCAGGAGTGTCAACGGCAGTGGAGCCGCGAGGGACGGCATTATTCCTGGAGCGACATTACGGCGATGGCGGCGACTGCGCCGGCATTCGCATGCGTGCTGGACGTGGACGCGAACGATTTTCGCGCCCCAGAAAATATGCATCGCGCGATTGCCGAATACTGTCGCCGCACCATGCAGCCGAATCCAGAAACCATTGCGGCAGTGGCGCGTGGGTGCTTTGAAAGTTTGGCGCTCAAGTATCGCTCCGTGCTGGAATCTCTGGAAACGTTGACGGCGCGCCGACTCGACGCCATCCGAATTGTTGGTGGCGGCTGCCTGAATGCATTGCTCTGCCAGATGACCGCCGATGCATGCGATCGCGTGGCGGTGAGCGGGCCGGCGGAGGCATCCGCCTATGGTAACGTGATGCTGCAGGCCGTCGCCACCGGGCACCTTTCAAACATTGGCGCGGGACGCGCCGCAATTGCTGCATCCATCCAATGCGTGTCCTATTTCCCGCATAGGACAGAAGACTGGGACGAGGCCTACGCACGGATGGAACATACGCACACGCACGCATGAACTTGGAAATGGAGGAACACGCCATGCATGGCACGGCAACAACAATTCCTCGGCATCGAATGCTGATCGATGGCGAACTTGTAGGCTCGACAAAAACAATTCCGGTCGTCAATCCCACCACGGAAGAAATCATTTCCGAGGTCCCCAGTGGAACTTTCGAGGACGTGAACGCGGCCGTATTGGCTGCGGAAAAAGCACAGAAAAGCTGGAGCCAGTTGCCGGCCATCGAGCGCGCGCAATATCTACGCGAGATTGCGCAGGCCATCCGTGCGGATCGCGAGCACCTGGCGCGGACCATCACCGAAGAGCAAGGAAAGATCGTCTCGCTTGCAAAGGTGGAAGTGGATTTTTCCGCCGACTACCTGGACTATATGGCGGAGTTTGCGCGCCGCTATGAAGGCGAGATCGTTCAGAGCGATCGCCGGGGCGAAAACATCCTGCTGTTCAAGCACCCCATCGGCGTCATAGCGGGCATACTGCCGTGGAACTTTCCATTTTTTTTGATCGTTCGCAAGATGGCGCCGGCATTGGTCACAGGCAATACCATCGTCGTCAAACCCAGCAGTGAAACGCCGAACAATGCGTTCGAATTTGCCAAGATCGTTGCCCAATCCCGGTTGCCGAAAGGCGTGTTCAACCTCGTCTCCGGCAAGGGAAGCGTGGTGGGAGATGGCCTGGCGCGTCATCCCAGGGTGGGCATGGTCAGCCTGACCGGCAGCGTGGAAGGCGGCATCGCGGTGATGCGGGCGGCGGCGGACAACGTGACCAAGGTGTCGCTGGAACTTGGAGGAAAAGCGCCCGCAATCGTGATGCACGACGCGGACCTGGATCTGGCGGTGAAGTCGATTCGCGCTTCTCGAATCATTAACAGCGGACAGGTCTGCAATTGTGCCGAGCGTGTGTATGTGCAGGAACCGATTGCAGATCGCTTTATTGAATCGATGAAGAAGGCGATGGAACAGACAGTGGTCGGCGATCCATTCCAGAAAAATACGGAGATGGGGCCGATGGTCAGCCGTGCACAGATGGAGTCCGTCGATCGCGCCGTCCAGACAGCGATCCAGCAGGGCGCCGAACTCCTCTGCGGCGGGAAAAAATATTCTGGCCGCAAAGGTCATTACTATCCGCCGACCGTGTTGACCCACTGCAAGCAGGACACGCAAATTATGCAGCAAGAAGTCTTCGGCCCGGTGCTACCGATCGCGACATTCAAAGACCTGGACGAAGCGATTGAAAATGCCAACGACTGTCAGTATGGACTGACTTCATCGATTTACACACGCAGCCTGGACGTGGCGATGCGCGCGTGCAACGAAATCAAATTTGGCGAGACCTATGTCAATCGCGAAAATTTTGAGGCCATGCAGGGTTTTCACGCCGGCTGGCGTAAGTCGGGCATTGGCGGCGCGGACGGCAAACACGGCCTGGAAGAATACTTGCAGACCCACGTCGTCTACATGAATTACGACTGGAAGAACAAAGCTTCTTCCCAGTCCACCAAGATATAGCCAGGATCGGACACCCACCACATCGGAAGGTCTCGCTCAGCATGACGGGCCTTCTCTCTTACAGCAACAGGAAAACTGCTTGAGAAAGCCAAAGGGCGAATCCCCTTGCGAGAACTCGCCCTCAGCCATCCGAATTTCGAAGATCCGGTGTTCGGCGACCAGATCGCAACTCCGTCATCCCGGAATCGCTGAGAACCTGCGGGCAGAACTCGCACATCCTTGGACTTCCGGTCTGCCTGGTTGTAAAAGCTTCCCCTTGGCCAACCGTCTTCGGTTGCCCGAAGCGAGTTTCGTTGCCGATGCTCTGGCGGGCTGTGGTTCCGCTCTCTTCTCTGAAAGATTTCTCTTCCGTTGCCACTGAGTATTGCACGGGAAACGCCGGTTTTTACGGGTTTATTTCGGTGCAAATCGCGCCCGAATTGTGCAAAAAGAAGCCCCATTCCCGATCCAAGCCGAGCGACCACAATGTTGCCGCCGATATCGAATCTTTGCCGCGAATTTCCAGCCGCTACACCCACTCGCCCTGCCGCATCAGCGGCTCGGCAACGTCCGTCGCGGTAATGCCATCGATGTCCAGCTTGCCCGAACCAATCATCCAATCCACGTGGATCAGGCTGTCGTTCGCGCCCCTGGCCGCCAGTTGCTCCGGCGTCAGCTTGTCGCCGTCGCGCAGGCACGATGTGTAGGCCTGCCCCAGCGCAATATGCGACGCGGCATTCTCATCGAACAGGGTGTTGAGAAACAACAGTCCGCTGGCTGCAATCGGGGAGGAGTGCGGCACCAGCGCCACCTCACCCAACCGCCGCGCGCCTTCATCGGTGTCGATCAATCGCTGTAGAACTTCCTGGCCTCGGCTGGCACGCGCTTCCACGATGCGACCTTTTTCAAATCGCACCTGAATCCCTTCGATCATTGTCCCTTGATGCGACAGCGGTTTGGTTGCCGTCACGGTGCCGTCCACGCGATCTTTATGCGGAGTGGTGAAGACTTCTTCCGTGGGCATATTGGGAATGCAGTAGAGACCGTTTCCCGCCGTCGTTCCTCCGCCCAGCCAAAGATGGTCATCCGCCAGCCCCAGACGAAAATCGGTCCCCGGCCCGCGATACTGCAACGCCGCGTAACGCTTTTCATTCAGCCGCGCGGCGCGTCTGTGCAACTCGGCATCATGCGTCTTCCACGCGGCCACAGGGTCGTCGGCGTTGATGCGCGTTGTCTGGAAAATTGCGTCCCACAGCTTTGCCACTGCAACATCTTCGGGTTCGCCAGGAAACATCGCCGCGGCCCACGCTGGAGTTGCGCTGGCAACGATGGTCCAATTGATTTCGTGTCGCGTAATTAATT
>JAJYVR010000252.1 GCA_021791935.1 Acidobacteriota bacterium | reverse complement strand
GTTGACGGTGGAGCGGGCCTCGTCGGAGCACACGGTGCGCGCCTACCGGAGAGAGCTGCATTCCTTTGCCGCATTTTTGGCGAAACGTTGCGGCAGCGGCGTTGTGCCTTCGCAGATTGAACATCCCGTGATCCGGGAATATCTGGGGACGCTGTACGAAAGGAAATTGTCGAAACCCTCGGTGGCGCGGGCGCTGGCGGCGATCCGGTCGTGGTTTGGCTGGCTGGCGAGGACGGGGCACATTGAGCAAAATCCGGCGCGCCTGGTGTCGACGCCGAAGTTGCCGAAGCATCTGCCGCGGGTGCCGGGAGCGGAGCAACTGAACCAGGCATTCAACGACGCGGACGCGGAAACGGCATGGCCGGAGCGGGACCGCGCGATCATGGAGCTGCTGTACGGCTGCGGCATTCGCAATGCGGAGCTGGTGGGGCTGAATCTGGACGATATCCAGTGGGGCAATGAGTGCCTGCTGGTGCGCGGCAAGGGGCGCAAGGAGCGGTATGTTCCGCTGGGCGATGCGGCGGCGATGGCCATCCGCGCGTATTTGCCGCAGCGGGCGCAGAAGCTGCTGGACGCGAAACGGGCGTCCGAGGCGCTGCTGTTGAATGTTCGGCTGCGCGGCGATGGCCGCCTGACGACCCGCAGTGTTGGCCGCATCGTGAAGCGTCTGGCTGTCTCCCACGGCCTTGCCGCCGACGTGCATCCGCATACGCTGCGACACGCGTTTGGGACGCACATGCTGGAAGATGGCGCTGACCTGCGCGCGATCCAGGAGATTCTGGGCCACGCCCGGCTTTCGACGACGCAACGGTATACGCATCTGACTTCCGGGCAAGTGGCGGCGGTGTATGACAGAACCCATCCCAGGGCGAAGTAGAAATCGCGAGAAAGTATAGATATTCAGCCCCCGCGGTACGCCACCCGGCAACGATCCAGCGGGGGCCGAACCCGAGGGCTTTTCTCGCCACGTTCCCGTTGACAATTTAGAATGAAAGTTGACACACAATTTCAGTGTGTGTGGAGCTTTTTCTCGTGATACAGCTTGGCGATGCATTAACGAAAGTTTTCGGTACCAGCAACGAGCGCACCGTGAAGCGAATGCTGCCGACGGTCCAGGCGATCAACGCCCTGGAGCCGGCGATGCAGCAGCTTACGGACGAGCAGATGCGCGCCAAGACGGACGAATTTCGCGCCCGCATTGCGGCCCACATTGCCGACATCAAGGACCCCGAGGAGCGGTATAAGGCGGAACAGTACGTGCTGGAACAGATACTGCCGGAGGCGTTCGCGCTGGTGCGCGAGGCTGGGCGTCGCGTCATCAACATGCGCCATTTCGATGTGCAGTTGATCGGCGGCATGGTGCTGCACCAGGGCAACATCGCGGAGATGAAGACCGGCGAAGGCAAAACGCTGGTCGCCACGCTGCCTTGCTATTTGAACGCGCTGGCCGGTCATGGGGTGCATGTCGTGACAGTGAACGACTACCTGGCCAAGCGCGATGCGGAGTGGATGGGCAAGATCCACAACTACCTGGGTCTTTCGGTGGGCGTGATCGTGCACGATTTGAGCGACGAACAGCGCCGCGCCGCCTATGCCGCCGACATCACCTACGGCACCAACAACGAATTCGGCTTCGACTATCTGCGCGACAACATGAAGTTCGAGCTGTCGGAGTGCGTGCAGCGGCCTCCGTATTACGCGATCGTCGACGAAGTGGATTCCATCCTGATCGACGAGGCGCGGACCCCGCTGATCATCAGCGGACCGACCGACCAGACGACGGACAAGTATGCGCGAGTGGTGCGCATCGTTCCGCAACTGGAGCTGGGCGAAGAAATCGAATCGCTCGACAATAAGATCCTGACCGGCGATTATGTGGTGGATGAAAAGCATCGCACCATCGGCGTGACCGATGAGGGCTGGGTCAAGATTGAAAAGCTGCTGGGGATCGAGAGCATCGCCGATCCGGAAAACTGGGACCTGAAGCACTACGTCGAGACCGCCATCAAGGCGCACGCGCTGTACAAGCGGGACGTGAATTACGTCGTCAAGGACGGCGAAATTATCATCGTCGACGAGTTTACCGGACGCCTGATGCCGGGGCGGCGCTGGTCCGACGGGTTGCATCAGTCGATTGAAGCCAAGGAAGGCGTGAATATCCGGCGGGAAGATCAGACGCTGGCGACCATCACGTTCCAGAACTATTTCCGCCTGTACAAGAAGCTGGCCGGCATGACCGGAACCGCCGATACCGAGGCCGCCGAATTCGAAAAGATTTACGACCTGGACGTGGTGGTGATTCCGACGAACATGCCGATGCGGCGCATCGACAACACCGACGTGGTGTTTCGCACGGCGAAGGAAAAGTATTTTGCGGTTGCCGATGAGATTGCGCGGCTGAATGAACTGAAGCAGCCGGTGCTGGTGGGCACCACTTCCATTGAGAAGTCGGAATTGCTGTCGCAGATTTTGCAGCGCAAGAACATTCGCCATGTGGTGTTGAACGCCAAGTTCCACGAGCGCGAGGCAGAGATTGTTGCGCAGGCCGGGCATCTGGGCATGGTGACCATCGCGACCAACATGGCGGGTCGAGGCACGGACATTGTGCTGGGCGGCAATGCGGAATTTCTGGCCAAGCAGGAGTTGGTGAAGAAGAACCGCGCCCGCGCGGTGAGCGCTGCGGAAGGAGAGATTTCGCCCACAGCAGCGCCGGGGATGATGCGTTTTTACTATCAGAGCCAGGAATTTGAAACGCCCGAGTCCGACTGGAGAGAAGTTTACGCCGGGTATGCGGCGCAGGTCGCGAACGAGCGCGAAGAAGTGTTGGCGGCGGGCGGCCTGATCATCCTGGGGACGGAGCGCCATGAATCTCGCCGCGTCGATAACCAGTTGCGCGGTCGTGCCGGCCGCCAGGGCGATCCGGGAGCCTCGCGGTTTTTCCTCTCGCTGGAAGACGACTTGATGCGCATCTTCGCCAAGGAATGGGTGTCGACGTTGCTGCAACGCCTGGGCATGGAAGAAGGCGTTCCCATTGAGTCGAAGCTGATTACGCGGCGCATCGAGGCGGCGCAGAAAGCTGTGGAAGGACAGAACTTCGAGTCGCGCAAACACGTGCTGGAATACGACGATGTGATGAACAAGCAGCGCGAGGCGGTGTATGGAACGCGGCGCCAACTGCTGGAAGGCATCGACCAGAAAGAACTGATCACCGACGATTATGTGTCGAACATTCTGAGCAACATTCTCGACGTTCATGCTCCGGACAAGCTGCATCCCGACCAGTGGGACACGAAGGCGCTGCAGGACGCGGTGCTGATGCAGTTCGGCATGGACATTTCCGCGGAGGCAATCCCGGTCCGCGAATTGAACCGGCACGAGCTGGGCGAGGCGCTGTTCACGCACCTGAAAGAACGCTACGACGCGAAAGAGCAGATCATCGGGGCGCAGGCGATGCGCTATCACGAGCGCATGATCATGTTGAGCGTGCTGGATGGGTTGTGGAAAGACCATTTGCTGGCGATGGACCAGTTGAAGGAAGGCATCGGCCTGCGCGGCTACGGGCAGCAGGACCCATTGATTTCCTACAAGCGCGAGTCCTTCGAGGCGTTTGAGGCGATGATGACGCGCTTCCAGGAAGATACTGTGCGCTTCCTGTTCCGCATGCAGATCATGGGGCCGGATGGGAAGGAAATTTCGGTCCCGGCGCGCGTCCAACCGCAGTCGATCGTTTTCAGTGGAGGCTCTGCGACGGCGGCCGACCCGGGACACGCGGCACTGCCGGCCGGCAGGGGCGGAAACAATGGCGCGGGTTTGAACGGCGGACCGTCGAACGGGATCGCGTCGTCGATTCCAGTCCCCACGCGCGCGCCCTCCACCACCATCGATTCACTGGAAGAAGAGTTTCAGCGGCGCAAGAAGCGGGAACTGCAACAGGCGCGTATGGCGGGGGCCGGCGAAGCCACAGAAACCGCGCGGCGACGAACCGGAGAAAAGGTGGGGCGCAACGATCCATGCCCCTGCGGGTCGGGAAAGAAATTCAAGAAGTGCCACGGCGTGGACGCGTAGGGCGTGGCACGCTCGCGACTGGCACCCTTCGGCTGCGCTCAGGGCTGGCTAGCCCAAGTTCGTCACGGAATTGACAGTTTCGGCTATTTTGACCTGTCGGAGGGAAGCAAGTCCTGTTGGCTCAACAGTGGGATTTGAAA
>JAJYVR010000251.1 GCA_021791935.1 Acidobacteriota bacterium | reverse complement strand
TTACCACTAGCGGTCGAAGCGCGAATGTCCGCCGAGCGCTGGTCGTCGCCAGAGATTTGAAGGTGAAGACGATTGCATTTCTGGGCAAGGATGGCGGCACGTGCGCCGGGCTTGCCGATATTGAACTGCTCGTGACTGGCGAGGTGACGGCGAGGATTCAGGAAGGCCATCAGTTCTTGTTTCATACGATTTGCGAGATGGTGGAGGAGCAGTTGCAATCCCGCGGTTGAAGACTTCGGGCGCGAGCCATTATGTCCTATCGGCAGAGTGGATGTGCAATGGAGGATGCAGCAAGCTGGTTTAAGCGTTCCAGCAGGGCGGTTGTGCCGAATGGAAACGGATGGGACGGTCAGTAAGCGTTTTTTCGTTGGGATTATTTGCGCGGGGATTCGAATCGATTCGATCGCATGAAGGACCGCTATGAGTGAAAAGTCGAATGCGGCGAAAACGGCAGGCAAAGTTTGGATTGGCGTGGACATTGGAGGCACGAAAACCGCCGTCGTACTTTGTTTCCAACCGCCCGCGATTGTCGATCGAGTTACATTTCCAACGTTGCCGGAACGCGGGCCAGATCATGCGCTGACAATGATTCAGCAGGCGATTCATCGGATGATCCAGACCCATGAGCTTCACCCCGGACAAATCGACGCCATCGGAATTAGTTGCGGCGGTCCGCTCGACAGGAAACGCGGCCTGATCCAATCGCCTCCGAACTTGCCCACTTGGAATAACCTTCCGATTGTCGATATTTTGAGGGACGAGTTCAATGTCGATTGCCGTTTAGAAAACGATGCCAATGCCGGAGCGGTCGCCGAGCATCGATTCGGAGCCGGGCAGGGCGTACAAAATATGATTTTTCTCACCATGGGAACCGGTTTAGGCGCGGGCCTCATCCTGGGAGGACGTCTGTATCGCGGTTCGTCGGACATGGCCGGGGAGATCGGCCACGTGCGGCTGACCGCCTCGGGACCGGTTGGTTATCGCAAAGCGGGATCGGTTGAAGGTTGGGCGAGCGGCGGTGGAATGGCGCAGGTCGCCACCAAACGAGTGGCGGCCGCCATGAAGAAGGGCGAGGCGACCTCGCTTGTTGCGCAGTTGTCGACGAACAGGATGCTGACTGCAAAAGATGTGGCCGATGCGGCGCAGTTGGGCGATGAACTGGCCCGGCAGATTGTTAGCAGTACGGGAACCCGCCTGGGCGAGACGCTCGCCGTTCTCGTCGATCTGCTGAATCCGGAATTGATTGCGATTGGCGGGATTGCGATGCGCATGGGTGAAGCCCTGCTGGAGCCGGCGCGGGCGGCCATGAAGAGGGAAGCGCTGTCTGCGGCCGCCGAGGCTTGCAGGATTGTGCCCGCGGCGCTGGGAGAGCGCATTGGCGACATTGCGGCGGTTTGCGTCGCTATGGGCTAGGCTCAACAGGCCGGATCGCATTGCCGCAGCACACTGCAATCGCCGACAGACGGTACGGAACTGTGGAACACTGACCGATGCGCAACGAACTTTCAAATTCGGTACATCGCAGCAGAATACTGAACGTGCCCCAGGGTATCGGCAGATTGACCTGTCGCTTTTCAAGGCATTTCGAACATGTCGATGCCCAACCCCGGAGCGGGCGAGATGCCGCCTTCCTATCCTCCTGCGTCGAAATAGAGGGCGGAGAAGAGTGAGAGCGGCGCTTCCTCCACGCCCCTGACGGCCCAAGACGGCTTAAATCGACGGCGGATGGCATCGTGGAATTCTGCAGCAACCACCTTGCATTCAACCGATTCAATCCCTGACGAAGGTCCAGTCTGGGACCGCGCAATCGGTGGCTCAACCTACAAATCCGTCACCCCAAACGGACTGATGCGGCAGTCAACGGCCCTGCCCGGCCTCCGCTGACGGCAGGGGGCGAGCTTGCAAAGAGCGTGATGCCGCTCACAGACTGGCCGCAGGTTCTCCAGTACAAAGAAATCGACGACAATCGAAATTCACTCCGCAGCACCTGTCGCAGCGCCGAAATGGTCCCAGCGAGGCAGCAGAGCGAGCCGTAAAACTTGTATTCCAACCTGGAGCACACGGGAGGAGCCATGGCCGTTTATCTTTTGCCCCGTTGCCTTCGGACGACAAGCACTGGCGGATCGCCAACAAGACCCGGATGGAAACCGTCTGGATGAGAGGAGATGAAACGGATGACTTCCGCTTTAATTTTGGCATGTGGCAACCCCCTGCGCGGGGACGACGGTCTTGGCGGCTGGATGGCTGCAAAGGTGCAGCAACAATTCGCCCGCTCCAACGTAGAGGTGATGGCATCGCGCCAGTTTACACCGGAGATGGCGGAGCCCATCAGTACGGCTGACACGGTCATCTTCCTCGATTGCTCGGCGAAGTCGACGCCAGGCCAGATTTCTCTGCGGATTGTTGAATCAACCGCAAGACCTGCGCGCATGATGACCCATCACATGAGCCCAGCCGCTTTGCTCTGGATGTCCCGCGACCTATACGGAAGAATTCCCCGACGGGCTTATCTCATCACAGTGGGTGGAGAGTCGTTCAAGATGGAGGAACGTCTCAGCGATACGGTCCGCGGAGCTGCGCCCGCAGTGCTCGCCATCGTTGAGGAAATCGTGCAAGCCGCGAACGGCCAGCGCTGGAATCTGCCCGGCTCGGAACTTGCCTTTGAGGACGCTGCTGAATTGGCGCGCGTTTGATAGACTGAGCAGGCGGGCGGGAGTAGCTCAATGGTAGAGTAGCGGCTTCCCAATTCGTATAAGTGCTTACCTGTCAATAACTTGATATCCTAAAAATGCCCCTTAATGTCCTGTAAATCCGCTTGTTGGGAACCGTCCATGTCCTGTGGATGTCCTGGAAGATGCAACAGACTTGGTGCAATTTAGGGCCAGGCCTGGCAGGCCTTCGCCGAACTTGATCGGGCGGCGCACTCTGCCATCGAACTAGATAGGTTTCATGAAAGAGTATAGAGGCTGTAATTGACCGCGCGCCTCTCAGCCACGGAACGATAGCGCCTTTTGCAACTTCCTGCGGATGATAGAATTGCTCGTTTTATGAAAATCAATGAAGCCGTAACGCGCTTCGTCGCGCTCGTGAAAAAGGTGGAAGCAGGCACAACTGCGCGAAGCGAGAACGATCTTTCCGCAAACTTTGCAGGTTGCCTCCAGGCGCTTGGTCTATCGACAGTCCTTGACACAAGAGGCTCCTCCGGTACACGTAAAAGGCGGGACGTTCTCGGCTACGTTCGATCCGAAGATGCCGACCTCGTTCTTCCAGCGGAGATCGTTATCGAATCCAAGAAGCCAAACGAGCTCTCTGCTTACGGCACAATTTCAGAAGCCGTGAGTTCGGGATCGATTTAGCCTGAAAAGACAGTTCCATACGTGCGACCCAGGAAGACCGAACGCCGCGCCCAAACGTTCGATATCCGAAACAGCAGCGCAATAATCGGCGCGAGGATGTAGAACTGAATTTCAACTTCCAGGCTCCAGGCAACGCCATTGATGGCGCTGGGCGTGCGATAGGCCAGATTGTGCTGATACAACAAGCTGGCCAGCAGATGAGGGACCATATATCCCAGTGCCTGATGGTAGTAAAAGAAGGCGACCCATGCGCAGAAAACAAGGTTCAGGATGTAGGGCGGTTCCAGCCGGGTAACACGGCGCAGAAAATACTTCTTCAGGTTGACCGGCTTGCCCAGGCGCAGATGCTGGCGCGCAAATCCCATGCCGAGAATGAATCCGCTGATGACAAAGAACAGCCGCACTCCCCGGTCGCCATTCCCGACGGCCGTGCCCAGCAACGCGTACCGGCCTTGCACCGCGACGGTCTGCCCGCTCTTCATCAGCAACTGCGCGTAGATGTGATACAGCACGACGGAACTGATCGCGACGAAACGCAATCCATCGATCTCGGGTATCCAGGACCCATCCGAAGTGATCCGTCGCAAATGCCATCGATGCCCCTTCGATTCTGAAGGAGATACTTTCGGCGTGACACGCGATGTTTGCAGGGGCGGCATCAAGAAGTTAACGCGGATTTACAGTTGGTGTAATCATTTTGGGGATGAGTCATTCTGAGCGAAGCGAAGAATCCAGAGGGTAATGGCGGCATGGACCCGGCGCACATTGTCTGGATTCTTCACTCCGCTACGCTCCATTTAGAATCTGGCTACACTAACCATCGATCCGCTCCAGAAACAGATTCCCCTACAATACAACGGCCTGGGCGAGACTGTAAGCGCAAAAAGGCCCGGATTGCGCCAG
>JAJYVR010000250.1 GCA_021791935.1 Acidobacteriota bacterium | reverse complement strand
CGAACCCTGATGGCTATTCAAGTGCCAATATGATGCAGACACTTAGATTCACTCGCTCAGGAAGAACCTCTCGCTTCGCTGTAAACTCCCGCTAGGCTCTGGGGACAACCGCGGAAAGAATTTCCCATGTCGCATTTGCCTGCAGGGAGTAGGCGGCAATCTGGTCGGCGTATGTTTCCGCGATGTTTTTCCCGGCATAGAAATCGCGGTACCAGTCGACGGTCATTTGCAACGCGTCGGAGAGATCGAGTATCGGCGCCCACGACAATTCCTTTGCCGCCTTGGCGCAGTCGAGGCGCAGCATCTGCGCCTCTTGCGAATGCTGGCCGGGTTGGATTTCCCACTTTGCCTCCGCGCCCCACGCCGCCGCAAGTTTCTCTACGATCCACTCAACGGAGCGGACGTCGCCAGCGCCGGGGCCAAAATTCCACGCGCCGGCATAGTGGGCGGGGTCTTCATACAGCGCCTCGGCCAGCAATAAATAGCCGCGCAATGCCTCCAGCACAAACTGCCACGGCCGCTTCGCCTGTGGGTTGCGAAGGACCACAGGCTTGCCTGCGGCGAAGCTGCGGACCATGTCGGGAACCAGCCGGTCCTTTCCCCAGTCGCCGCCGCCGAGCATGTTTCCGGCCCGCGCGGAAGCCACGCCAACTCGGCGGCCATCCATTCGATCCGCGCTGAAGAACGAATCCCGAAAGGAACGGACGACCAGCTCCATACAGGCCTTGCTGCTGCTGTAGGGATCGCTGCCTCCCAATCGATCGACCTCCCGATACGCCCAATCCCACTCCTGGTTTTCGTAGCATTTGTCCGTTGTGACCACCAGGACAGCGCGCACGGAATCGCATTGGCGAACCGCTTCGAGCAGGGTCGCTGTCCCAATTACATTGGTCCGGTAAGTTCCAATGGGGTCCTGAAATGCACGCCTCACATACGGCTGCGCCGCCATGTGCATGACGACTTCCGGCCTGGTTGCATCGAGCGCCGAATGCAATTTGGAGAAATCGCAAATATCTCCGCGAAAGGTTTGCATGGGGACGGCCAATCTGCCTTCCAGCGCGGAAGTCGGAGACGAGGTTGAGTAGCCAAACACCTCCGCTCCCAGAGACTGAAGCCACAGAGACAGCCAGACCCCTTTGAACCCAGTATGCCCGGTGATGAAGACGCGTTTCCCGCGCCAAAATGTATCTGCAAAAGGGGCCATGCTACAGTGCCTTTCCGTCAACGAATCTGAACCGGCATATTGTCATGCAGTGTATTCCACGGGGAATGGAAAGCGCGACCCCGTGGGCCAACTTCAACGCACCGCCGTAACCGCCACTGTCAGGCACGGCGCTCTGCCGGACGATCCATTTTACGATGGCGCGAACCTGTCATGGGCGCGTTTCATGGACGCGTTGGAGCGTCGCCTTCCAAGGCGGAATGCGATCGCGCCTGGCGCCGCCAGGGCTTATCCGTGTTTGCACGATTCCAGCGCGCGAATCACCTTGAGCGCGTTGGCCAGGGCGGTCGCGCCAACTTCTCGCTCGAATCCCTGCTGCATCTTGTCAAAGGCGGCAATCACGCGCAGCGCGCATCTTTTGCCGGGCGGCTTCAGCGCCAGCAGGTATCCTCGGGCGTCGGAGGGATCGATCTTCCGTTGCAGCAGGCCCTTCGCTTCCAGGGAGGATATGGCATGGCTGATGTTCCCGCGCGTTGTGGCGAAGGTCGATGCCAGGTGAGACGGCTTGATGGGACGCGGAGCTTCAAAAAAGATGGCCGCGAGGACCAGGCCCTCCATAAATCCCAGGTCATCGGCAGCGAAGGCCCTCGCCGCGACTGCGTCGAAGCGCAGTGCCGCGCGCTTCACCGTGAACATGGGACTCTCGCGAAGGAAGGCTTCAATGCGCATCGGTGGGCAGGGAGTAGTTTACCAGATCAATTATTTAGAGCAACACAAAAGTATCGTTGCGTCCATCCTCGAATTCCTCCATGATGTCTCAGAGGTCTTCCTGCTTGATCGATCCCACTCTTCCCATCCGCCTGTCAGTGTATCGCCACCCATTCTTCAATCTGCTCGACCGGGCCGATTCCATCTGTTCCAGGAAGCGGACGGAGATCCGAGCTTGATGGGTGCGCGCTGGCAGGTAGCAATTCTCGTTGTTGGCAGCCCATTCTTTGTGTCCGCCCAGCAGGGCCCGCAGCCGCCTGCCGCGACCTCGAAGAGTGCCGATGCGGCGCAAACACAGAAAACGAAGCTGGAGACGGTTCGAACGACGGTCACGGTCCTGGGCGCGCCCGATCCAATCTCGCTGGGCGAGTCGGCGCGGTCCGTGGTGGTGATGGATACGCAGGAACACTCGCTGGCATTTGACAATGTGGAGGATTATTTACGGACCGATTCTTCCATCCAAATCAGTCAGCGGGGGGCCGGCGGTTATCCGGCGGACCTGTCGATTCGAGGAACATCGTTTGAGCAGACGCTGGTGTTGCTCGACGGCTTTCGGGTGAACGATCCGGAAACGGCGCATAACAATCTCGATCTGCCGGTGCCGCTCGATACCATGTCGAACATTGAAGTGCTGCATGGGGCCGGGTCGACGCTCTACGGCGCGGATGCGCTGGGGGGGGTGGCGGACTTTCTTACGGCGCGGCCAGCGGCCAGCTCGCTGTGGGTTTCCGGCGGCGCGGGCAGCTTCGGAGAAAATCAGCAGTCCTTCGTCGGCAATTATGTCCGTCGCAACTGGTCGGAGCAGATCGCGGGACATCGCGATTTTTCCTCCGGCTTTATGTACGATCGCGACTATCGCAACGAGAATGCCAGCGCGGAATCCTGGGTGAATTCGCCGCTTGGGACCACCGACATTCTGCTGGGCGGCAGCGATACTCCCTTCGGCGCCAATAATTTTTATGGCAACTATCCTTCCTGGGAGCGCACGAAGGGGTGGTTCGCGTCCATCCATCAAGGGTTGGGCACGGCGACGGATGCTGGCTTCGCCTATCGGCGGCATACAGACAACTATGTTTTGTTCCGCGATGACCCTGCCATCTACGCGAACAACCACATCGACGGAAGTTGGCAGGCGATCCTGCGCCGCAAGACGGTGTGGAGCGGAGCAGACGGCCTCTACTATGGTCTCGACTTCGACGGCGATTCCATCCATAGCAACAATCTTGGCCAGCACGCGCGCAACTGGGGTTCCGGATATGTCGATCTCGACCTTCGCTCTTGGAAACGCGCCACGTTGTCTGCGGGGGCGCGGCAGGAAATCATCAGCGGCGGATACGACGTCTTCAGTCCGGAAGCGGCGGCCGCATTCTCGATTCTCCCAGCGCTGAAGGCGCGTGTCTCGGCAGGCTACGGATTTCGCCTGCCCACCTATACGGACCTCTATTACAGCGATCCGACGACGGTGGGCAATTCGCATCTGAAGCCGGAGTCGGCATGGAGCTACGAAGGTGGTTTCGACTGGTATCCGCGCAGTTCTCTGGCTGCCTCGGTCACTGGGTTTTATTCGCCGCAGAAGAATTTTATCGACTACGTTCGGACATCGCCGACGGCCTTGTGGCATGCGACGAATTTGAATGGATTTAGCTTTGCCGGAACAGAAGCTTCCCTGAGCTGGCAGGTAAACCGCAGCCAGCAGGTCAATCTTTCCTGGACGTGGCTGGACGGTGCGCAAAGCGTGCTGAACGGCTTGCAGTCGGAATATCTCTTCAATTATCCGGTCAACAACGCGGTGTTCAACTGGTATGCCAACGTGGGGCGCTGGGTGATGGTCAACACCCGGGTGGAAGCCCAACAACGATTTCAGCAGACGGCGTATCCGGTCTGGGATGTTTCGGTGGTGCATGAACAGGGTCGGATTCAGCCGTTTCTGCAGATGACAAACCTGAGCAACACCGGATATGACGAGATCCTCGGCGTTCCCATGCCGGGCCGCGCCTTTCTTGGCGGCGTGAAGATATGGGTCTTTGGACCCCGCTAAAAACCGATGCCATTGGATGCCGCAGGCGCTTCGGTACACTAAGGGAGCGCCAATTTCGCGCGGCATTCGTAGATGGAATTCAGCCGATCGCGCTGGGGACCGCATCGCGCCGGACAGGCGGTTGCGGGATGCGATGCACTTTTTGAATTCGGGTGAGGCCTTGAAGAAGACGGCATTGATTTCTGGAATTACCGGGCAGGACGGGGCGTATCTGGCTGAGCTTTTGTTGCTCAAAGGATACGAAGTCCACGGTATCAAGCGGCGTACTTCGTTGTTCAACACGGACCGGATCGATCAT
>JAJYVR010000249.1 GCA_021791935.1 Acidobacteriota bacterium | reverse complement strand
CCGATAAAACGGCCTCCAGGCGCAAAACAAAACGAGAAAACTGCGGCAAAACAAGGCCAGCATGGCGAAAAATTTGGTCCAGCAAACAAAATGAGGCGGGAATCAGGGGTTTTTCCGCAGCCTGTGGAGGCACTCAGCGACAATCAAATCGTCGCGCTGCTGCACAGGGCACTTACAGATAAAGAGCGAGGTCTCGGCGGATTCGGGATCGCTTCACCGGAAGACGCGCTGAATGTGATCGCCGGGTATTCCAACGGCGACGTGCGACGTGCCTACAACGTGCTGGAAGCGGCGGTCCGGCTGGCTGCAAGTGCCGGTCAATCCAGCCTCGACGGCCAACTGATTGCCGACGCGGTGCAACAAAAAACCCTGCTCTACGACAAGAGCGGCGAAGAACATTACAACCTGATTTCGGCGCTGCATAAATCCATTCGCAACAGCGATCCGGATGCGGCGCTCTACTGGCTGGCACGCATGTTGCGCTCCGGCGAGGACCCGATGTATCTGGCACGCCGTCTGGTGCGGATGGCTTCTGAGGACATTGGCCTGGCCGCTCCGGAGGCGCTGAATCTGACGCTTTCCACGCGTGATTCGATGGATTTTCTTGGCAGCCCGGAAGGCGATCTGGCCCTGGCCCAGGCCGCGGTGTATCTCGCGCTCGCACCCAAGTCGAACGCGCTGTATACAGCATACGGAGCGGTCGCTCGCGACGTGGAACAAACACGCGCCGAGCCGGTTCCGCTGCATCTGCGCAATGCACCTACACGGCTGATGGAGTCGCTCGACTACGGCAAGGGCTATCGCTACGCGCATGACGAAGAAGGCGCCGTGTCCGATATGGATTGCCTGCCGCCCGGGTTGATCGGACGAAAATATTATCGGCCAACAGATCGCGGCCGCGAGAAGATGCTGCAACAGCGCATGGAAGAGATCGAGCAGTTGCGCAAGCAAAATCGCAAATAAATTTTAGGAACCATTCTGAACGGAGCGAAGCGAAGTGAAGAATCCAGAAGGTGCCGCTTGCCTAGACTCAGCCCGAATTCTCTGGATTCCTCGCGTTGCTCGGAATGACAAGCATGATTTTTACCGCTTGGTTTGAATTTGCTTTAGCGCATCCAGCACAATTCCCGTCGTCAGCACTTCCGGCAGCAGCGTGGGCGCGGATTGCGGTCCACCGGAATAGAGCGCATAGGTCGGAACACCGCTGCGACCGAACTGCGATAGCGCTGCAGTGATGGTGTCGTCGCGATTGGTCCAATCGGCCCGCAACATGACCACGCCGCTTCTGCGAAAGGCTTCTTCCACATCGGGCCGATCGAGTACGACGCGCTCATTCACCTGACAACTCAGGCACCAGGCCGCGGAGAAATCCACGAACACCGGCTTGCCTTGGGCGCGCAACGCAGCCAACCGCCCCGGGCTAAAGGGTTGCCACGCCGCGGTCCGCGCGGAGGACACGCTCGTCGTTGCCCTCGCGGGAAGCGTCGTTGCGACAAGGCAAGGAAGCGCAATCGCCATCGCCAGCAAAACGACGGCAGCCATCGTCGAAAGGCGTTTCGCCGGCCAGCGACCCAGCACCCATCCGGCGATCGCAGTCATCAACAAACCTGCCAGCAACGCGGCGACGCCATTACTGCCGGCGACCTGGGCAAATACCCACGCCATCCAGATGACCGCAAGAAAAATTGGGACCGACACAGCCCGCTTCAGATGTTCCATCCACGCGCCAGGTTTCGGCAGCAGACGTATCCAGGCGGGCTGCAGCGTCAGCAGCACGTATGGCGCGGCCAGGCCGAGAGCGAGCAGCGTGAACACGGCAAACGCGATAAGCGCGCTTTGCGACAGCGCGAAACCGATCGCCGCTCCCATGAACGGCGCTGTACAAGGCGTGGCGACAACGGTGGCCAGCACACCGGTAAAAAAGCTGCCGGAATATCCGCCACGCTGCGCCAGCTCGCCGCCGACGCTGGTAACGGACAGACCAACCTCAAACATTCCTGCCAGGCTGAGTCCTAGGAAGAAAAACAGCAGCGCCATGCAGGCGACGAAGTATGGCGATTGAAATTGAAATCCCCAGCCGAGATGATGGCCGCCGGCGCGTAATAGCAATAGCAGCGCGACAATCGCCCAGAACGACACCAGAATTCCCAGCGCGTACATCGCGCCGTGGGCGCGCATCCGCTGGCGCTCGTGACCCGACGACTGCACCAGCGCCAGCCCCTTGATGAACAGCACCGGAAACACGCACGGCATCAGGTTCAAAATCAGGCCGCCAAGAAACGCGAGGCCAAGGACGCGCAACAACCCGCCGCTGCGTTTTGCAGGCATATCGTGAACGCGGGTCACGGTGTATCCCGCGGTAATGGCGGAGGTAAATTGATAGGCCGTGCCATCGGGAAACTTCAGCAGTCCATGCAACTGCGCTGGGACCTGCTGCAACCCCTGCGCCTTTTCGACCGTGATCCACAGTCCGTCGGGTCGGGGCCGGATAATTTGCGGCGCGGCATTGGCGATCAGGTTCGCGTCATACGGATAGAACTCCGCACTTGCCACGCTCTTGCCTGTAAGCCGGATGACGAACGCCGTCTTCGTTTGCTGCACTTGTATGGACACGCCCAACGGCAATGTGCGGGGCAACGCGCGCTCTGCAACTAGGAACAGCGGCTCCGTGGCTGGGTTGTTTGCGCCTGGTTGCGCGGTGACCGCAACCGTATGCTCCAGTTCCGCCTTGCCCGGAATACACACGTTGCTGCACACCAGAAAATGCAAATGGCCGCGAAGGATTGCCTTGGTCCCGGCGCGAAGGCTGGCATCGGCGCGCATAGGAATAGGCAGCAATATTTCGCGCTGATAGCCGAAATCCATCAGCGGTCCCAGAGGCAACCTCTCCGGCGCGGGAAATTGCAGACCGCCCGCAGTGATTCCAGTGGGAAGTTGCCAGTCCACGCGAGGCGGCTCGCCGGCATCGCCGGCGTTGATCCAATAAATGTGCCAGCCCGGATCCAGCACAAAATGAAGGCCGGCAAGAAAATCGTGGTTCGGTGCGATGCTGGTGGTCTCCGTCACCAGCTCGACGGTCAAATGCGTGGCCCGTACCGGTTGACCAAAGCTATGGCCGCAGAGGAGAAGAAGACCCGCAAGCATCGCCAGCAACATCGTCGACCTATGACGCAGGCGCTTCGGAGTCCCCATCGCTCTCGATCTGCAGCGAATTCTCAATGCGCACCCTTGTCCGCTGTCCAGCGGAGATGTTCTTTAAATATGCATCGGTCCGCCACCACTTTGATCCCATTGGCTTCCGCATGGGCGATCGCTTCCGGATGCATGACGCCTTCCTGCAGCCATAAATACTTTGCGCCGATGGCGATGGTTTCCTCCACAATTTTCGGCACAAATTCCGAAGCTCGAAACACATCGACCAAGTCGACGGGAAAGGGAATTTCCGCGAGGGTTGGATAACAATCTTCACCCAGCACGCTTGCCAACATGGGATTGACGGGGACGATGCGATACCCGCGCCGTTGCATCTGCGCCGCAACGCCATGGCTGGCGCGTTCCGGCTTGTCGGAGATGCCGACCACAGCGATGACCTTGCTTTTTCCTAGAATCTCATCCATTACTTCCGGTTCGTTCAAAGGTGCCTCCAAACTTCTGTTCTTAGTTCTTAGTGGGTGCCTACCTAGTCCAAATCCTCAACAGGACCCGCAGGGTAATTCCCTTCCCGACGCAGGCGCAAAAAACCCCGAATGAACATATCGAGATCGCCATTCAGCACGCGATCGACATCGCCGGTCTCCACGCGGGTCCGCAGGTCCTTCACCATGCGATAGGGCTGCATCACATAGGAACGGATCTGGGAGCCGAAATTGATCTCCAGTTTCGCATCTTCAATTTTCCGCGTAATTGCACGCTGTTTTTCCAGTTCATATTCATACAATCGAGAACGCAACATCTTCATCGCCTTCTCGCGGTTCTTGTGCTGCGAGCGTTCATTCTGGCAGGAAACGACAATTCCGGTCGCCAGATGCGTCATTCGCACCGCAGAGTCTGTCGTGTTGACGTGCTGCCCCCCTTTGCCGCCGGAGCGATAGGTGTCGATCCGTAAATCTTCCGGCTTAATGTCGATCTCAATGGAGTCGTCGATTTCCGGCGAAACAAAGACGCTGGCAAAGGAAGTATGACGGCGTTTGGCGGAATCGAACGGAGAAATTCGTACCAGCCGATGCACGCCGGTCTCGCCGGAAAGCAGCCCATAGGCATAGTCGCCGGTCACGGTGAAGGTGGCGGACTTGATGCCCGCTTCTTCGGCCGCCTGA
>JAJYVR010000248.1 GCA_021791935.1 Acidobacteriota bacterium | reverse complement strand
TATAGACCGTATTGTTTTGCAGGTTATTGTTGATCGTCGCAGGGTACAGGCTCGAAGAGTACAGTGCCGACGCGACCGGGCTGATCATGACAGTAGGAATCACATTGAACGGAAAAGGCTGCCGCGGCGAGGCGGGGGTCGATGAAGAAGTACACGGAGCCGTGAAAGAGGCGCAGGGGTTGTACAACTGACCCGGCCCCCGGCAAACTCCGGCGCTGTCAAAGCCGGCGGTGCAAAGCGCGCCGTAGTTACCCGCTCGCTCCGCATCTGTGGCAACGGAATAAAAAAGCTGGGAGGTTGGTATATCGAAGCGTTGCCCTTGATAATCCGCAAAGAAGAAGAGCTTGTCTTTCAGGATCGGGCCGCCGGCAGTAAAGCCGAACATATTCCAGCGGACTGCGTTTCTCGGAAGAACATTGGCAGGATTCAACTTGTTCTGCCAATAGTTCGCATTTAAAACGTTGTTGCGAAAGTATTCCCAGACATCGCCGTGGAAGCTGTTGGTTCCCGACTTAATGCTGGCGCTGATGACGCCGCCCTCAAAATTGCCGAATTCTGCCGGAGAGTTGCTTGTGAGCATGTTGAATTCCTGAATCGCATCGGGCGCCGGCGTGTAGCCCAGCAGGTTATCCGAAACCTGGTTATTGTCCATGCCGTCCAGAATGAAGTTGTTGTCCTGCTCGCGGTTGCCGTTGATCATCGGGCGGCCGCCGGAAGCGGTATTGTTGCCGCTTTTGAAGCTGTCGGGATTGACCGCGACAGAACCTGGCGCAAGCAGAGTCAGTTCTACATAATCGCGCGTGGCGAGCGGAAGCTCGTCGTTGGTTTTGGCGTCGATGACCGTGCTGACCTGCGTGGATTGGGTCTGCAAAAGCGGAGCCGCGCCGGTCACTTGCACCGTTTGACTTGCTTGTCCGATCTTGAGTGCGACGTCGATGCGAGCGACCTGATTCATGGTGAGGACAAACGCGGCGCGCGTAACCGTGGCAAATCCGGTTTTGGCCACCGTGAGGGTGTAATTGCCGACCGGTACCGATGGAATCCGATAGAGGCCGTCGCTCTCTGATACTGCACTATAGGTGGTGCCGCGCTCTACCGAGGTCGCCGTGACTGTAGCTCCGGGAACAGCTGCGCCGGCCGGATCGGTGATGGTGCCGACGATGGCTGCTGTCACGGTCTGGCTCCAGGCCGACCGACTCATGACTGACAAAACAAGCAGTACTGCACTTAGTACCGCCGCCGACACTATCCTTTTTTTGCGCATTTTAGAACCTCCGAAGGTGTAATTTCTACACGGGTAATTTTATGCGAACTATCTGCAAGGCCTTTTCGGCTTGCACAACATGCTAATTCCATCTTGAGCGTGCTGTCAATAAAAAGAATCCATAGGGCAAAAGGCATATCAATCAGAGAAGCATTTTTTATAGTGGCAGATTGCGAAAGCAGATGTCTTGGTATCAATAATTCAATGAATGAATGAAAAAAATTCGATTGAATGAATGAAAATAATTCAATGAATGAATGAAAAAGTACCATGCGCGCCTTGTCATTGGCAAGAACATTCTTTAAGAACATTAGCAACTAACAAAACCCTGCATTTATTAGGGGCCCTAAGGAAGGCAATGTGGGGTATGGCGGGACAGGAAAGGGCGCGAGTGCGAAAAGTTGTGGGCCGGTCATGCTGACAGGACCTGTTGGGCTTGGTCGGCGACAGGCCGGAAGCCTTTGTGCCAATGAAGGAATGCGCTTTCCTAAAGTGGCGTTGAGCGCATGAGCGCGAACGTCGAGAAACCTCTGGACGGCATGCCGGTTCCATTGCGTCCTGCTCAAGACATCGGGCCGGTGGTTTTGCAGGACACTGTTGAGGGGGCGGTATCTCTTGGCGGTTTTATGTCCCGCCTTCTGTGCATCGGCCTTGGAAATGAATTGGCCGTGTTTGGCGTTGCCGTAATACCTGCCTCCGCTGTGATACCCCTTCGATTCCGTGTTGACCCACGCCAGGCCCTTGGCTTTTGTATTTGCAATCTCACTGGCGCTGGCCGGGGAGTTGGCTGCGGTCTGCGTCTTGGTAGACGGCTTTTCTCTCGATGGTTGCACGGCGATTTTCTTGCCGAGATGCCTATCGGACGTCTCGCACTACAATAGGACCATGGACACACTTGTCATTGCTGGAAAGGCCTTCCAGTCGCGGCTGATTGTCGGCACTGGGAAATATAAGGACGGAGCTGAAACACAACGGGCCATCGAGGCTTCCGGCGCGGAGATGGTCACCGTGGCCGTGCGCCGCGTCAACCTCGATCGCAGCAAGGAAAGCCTGCTGGACTTCATCGATCCGCGGCGCTATTTCCTGCTGCCGAATACCGCCGGGTGCTACACCGCGGAAGAGGCGATTCGAGCTGCTCGTCTGGGCAGGGAAGTCGGCCTCTCCGAGTGGGTGAAAATTGAGGTCATCGGCGATCAAGCCACCTTGTATCCAGACGTCCTGGCGACCATTGAAGTCACCCGCGTGCTGGTAAAGGAAGGCTTTACTGTTTTGCCGTATACATCGGACGACATTGTAGTTGCGAAACGCCTCATTGACGCAGGGGCGGCTGCGGTGATGCCCCTGGCGGCCCCGATTGGAAGCGGCCTCGGAATCCAGAACGCGACCACCCTGCGTATCCTGCGCGAGCGGATCACCGAAGTCCCATTGATCGTGGATGCCGGCGTTGGGACCGCATCGGACGCGGCCCTGGCCATGGAGATGGGAGCCGATGCCGTCCTGATGAACTCCGGCATCGCCGCCGCCGACAATCCTGTGCTGATGGCGGAAGCCATGCAACACGCCGTCATTGCGGGTCGGCAGGCGTATTTGGCGGGCCGCATGCCCCGCAAACTCTATGCGACGGCTTCCTCACCGTTGGAAGGCATCTCTCGCTAGTTGCGCTGACACTGGATCGGAAAGCAAACCATGCGGGTCCTGGGAATCGATTGCGGCACGGAGTGGACGGGTTATGGGATCGTCGAGACGGATCGCGCGGGCGAGTTGCGCTCGGTGTTGCATGGGGCAATTCATCTTTCCAGACGCGACAGCCTGCCGCATCGCCTGACCATCGTATTCAGCAGCCTGTTGAAATTGATTGCGGAACATCAGCCGGAAGTGGTTGCGGTGGAAGAGGTTTTTCATGCCGTCAACTCGCAAACCGCGCTGAAACTGGGCCAGGTTCGGGGTGTCGCTCTATTGGCTGCGGCAACCTGTAACGTGGCCATTGCGGAGTACTCTCCTCTGTCGGTCAAATCCTCCGTCTGCGGGTATGGCAGGGCGGACAAGGAGCAGGTGCAGTTCATGGTGACACGGCTGCTGCGTCTTGCAGAGTCGCCGAAACCGACAGACGCTTCCGACGCCCTGGCCGTCGCCATTTGTCACATTCACCATGCTGAGACGGAATTGGCCCACGGGGCCTCCGCAGACCCGAGTTTCATTTCGCACAAAAGGACGTAGAAACGCCACAACTAAAACCGAAAACTCGTGTCTAATATAGAGTACGGTAAGGAGTGCGCCATGCGAAACCCGCAAACAAAAACCATCCATCCGCCAGCCATCTCAGTCGTCGGGACGACCCTGCCGCTTCCATGGACGCGCATGAAAAAATCGACGCTGCTGGCCATGGCGGCAAGTTTTTTGTTCCTCGCCTGCAGATGCCACGCGCTTGCGACGACTGTCGATACGAGCGCGCATCCTGCCACGATCCAGACGCCCAGCCAACCCGCCGGTGCCGCCAGTTCCGGAGCGACGACTGCAACCGCCAATGCTCGCGTCGTTCGTTTAAGCGATGTCGAAGGCACGGTGCAGGTCGTGTTAGGCAACGGGACGCAGTTTTCAAACGCTGTGATGAACATGCCTCTCACCCAGGGTTCGCGCATACAAACAGGGACGGATGGCCGGGCAGAGGTTGAGTTTGAGGATGGCAGCGTCAGCCGAATCACGCCGAATAGCTCGCTGGATCTTGCCCAGTTGAGTATCTCGTCGACGGGCGCCCTTGACACGACCCTGGAGCAGCCGTCGGGCCTAGTCTATTACGAACTGCGCAACGACGCACAAACTTCCTATACAGTTGCGTTTGGCCAGCGCACAGTCATGCCGACGATCAATAGCACATTTCGCGTGGACCTTGGGGACACGCCGCCTGACCTGGCGGTGATAGACGGGGGCGTCCAGGTCCATGGCGCGTCCAATGGCTATCTAGCGGAAGTACGGCAAAATCAGACCATCCAGTTCAAACATTCGAATGGCGCAAATTACACAATCGCGCAGGGGATTGTTCCCAACGGATATGACGAT
>JAJYVR010000247.1 GCA_021791935.1 Acidobacteriota bacterium | reverse complement strand
GAAACGCGCGGGCATGCACTGGACGGTCAAAGGCGCCAACGCCATCACCGCCCTGCGCTGCGCCAAGCTCAGCGGTCGCTTCGAAGATTTTTGGGAACGCCGCTCAGATCGAAAGTTGGCCGCCTGACTTCTTCTCACAATTCTGGCGCGCGCCCCCAAGCTGGCGCGACGGATTACGATTGCCCGTTATGTTTGCAGAGTGGATGTCATCCGGGTCGAGTTTTTTCGGCGACATTGTTTCAATGTGACTGTGGTCCGTCGTACAGTCTTCCTATGACCAATTCTGAAGCGGCGCAGAGGGACCCTTCGATCCTGGGCGATTCGAAAGCCACATATAACCGATTTCTCCTTCTCGTTGCGGGGCTCGGTGGCCTGCTGTATGGAGTGGACGTAGGCATCATCGGCGGCGCGCTGCCCTATCTGGAGGCCACGTCGCACCTGAACGCGGGACAGCTTTCGGTCATTGTGGCGGCGGTCCTGCTGGGCAGCGTCATTTCGACTTTGTTCGCCGGGCTGCTCGCAGACTGGATGGGACGCAAGCCGCTGATGGTGGTCAGCGGGCTCTTGTTTGTTTTCAGCATTCCGGTGATTGCGCTCTCGCACGGTTATAGCCCATTATTTTTTGGCCGACTGTTGCAGGGCATCAGCGGCGGGCTGATCGGGATTGTGGTGCCACTGTACCTGGCGGAGTGTCTCAAGGCCTCGACGCGAGGAAAAGGGACGGGTGTTTTCCAGTGGCTGCTGACGCTGGGCGTGGTTTCGGCGGCGCTGATTGGGATTTATTACAGTTATCGCGTCGCGGCGGTGGAAAGGGTGGCCAGTCCCGCAGCGATCTTCATGTTCAAGAACCAGGCATGGCGGCGGATTTTCTGGGTGTCGCTGCCGCCGGGCTTGTTGTTTGTTCTGGGCAGCTTTTTTCTGGCAGAGTCTCCACGCTGGTTATTCAAGCGCGGGAAAAAAGAGCTGGCGTATGCCGCGCTGCTTCGCTCGCGGAGCAAAGAGCAGGCGGATGTCGAGCTGAGCGAGATGGAGGAAACGGCGCACGCAGCGCATGCGCAAGCCACTTCGGCAAGCGGAGAGAAGACGAAGGATTCACTGCTGCGGCGCAAGTATGTGGTTCCATTCCTGCTTGCCTGCGCCATTCTATTGGTGAATCAGGCGACCGGAATCAACTCGCTGATTGCGTACAACACGGGCATTCTGCTGCAGAGCGGGCTCTCCGACGTGAGCGCCCATTGGGGCTACGTCATTTTCACCTTCGTGAATTTTCTGGTGACGATTGTGGGCATGACATTGGTGGACAGCAAGGGCAGGAAATTTCTATTCATTCTTGGGACCTCTGGAATCATCGCGTCGATGGTCGGAGTGGGATTGCTGTTTATCCATACTGAAAGCGCGAACCTGGACTGCCGCAATGCAATTCAGTCGATGGTCCAGCCGGACCAGACGCTGACCTTGCCATTCGATTCGACGGTCGCGAAGAACCTGCTGTCGGCGAATGGATACAACGGGAACGCAATCCAGCCTGACCGGGCATCGCTGGAGGTGATTTATTCCTATGGCGGGTTTACCGCAGCCACCAGCTTTGTCCGGTCGGATGAAAAGGGAGCTGCGCCGATCCATATTACCCGCGAAAGCGCTGTACCCAACAGCAAGTTTGAAGCGCGGTTGAAAAATCCGTTTGCCGATATTGAAGCTGCGCGGACGGCGCCGCTGAGAATTCAGAAGGCCGTCGTTGGCCAGGTACCTGACGCGGGGCATGGCTGGTTGGTGGCGCTGGGACTCTACATGTTTATGGCGTTCTACGCGTTGGGCCCGGGCGTGTGCGTGTGGCTGGCGCTTTCGGAACTGATGCCGACACGGATTCGCTCGAACGGCATGAGTCTCGCGCTGGTGCTGAACCAGATGGTGTCGACGGTCCTGGCCGGCATTTTCCTGCCGTTCGTCAGCAAGTACGGGTATTCGAGGATCTTCTTTCTGTTCGCAGGATGCACCGTGTTCTATCTGCTGATCGTGGCGATTTTCCTGCCGGAAACGAAGGGCAAGACGCTGGAGGAGATTGAGGAATATTTCGACAAGCCGAAGCGAAACAGAGCTTTGGCAAGTTGAGCTTTGGTTCGGGTGAAGCTAATGAAACTGCAACTCCCTCCGCGGAGCCTGCCCTGAGTCCTTCGGCTTCGCTCAGGATAAACTCCTTCGAAGGGGTCAGGATGACAGCTTTCTCTCAATCCCACTCAAGCCAAAAAACGGCTTGAATGGGGCAGCGGCGGCTTGATCGCACAGGGTCAATCGAGGGCGTGAGATTTTGTTTCGTGGAGCCCTGTGGCGATGATGGCGGCGGCCAGAAACGCGATGGAGATGGAGGACAGAGCGAGTTGGATACCGCTGATCTCTGCGATGTATCCGATCAGATAGGGAGCGCCCGCCCCCAGGAACCGGCTGATTCCGCGCACCACGCCCATGGCAGTTCCGCGGACGGCGGTTGGGAATATTTCGCTGGCGATGACGGTGAAGCCGCTGAAGAAGCCAGTGCCGAAGAATCCAACGACAGGCCCGAGTAACAGCAACAGGCGCGGGTTGTAGGTATTGGCGTAGAGAGGCACAAGCGCGGCTGCGATCAATAGAAAGCCGATATAGATGCGCTTGCGGCCGAAGATGTCGGCGAGGTATCCGAACGAAAGATAGCCGAGTGCGGTCCCAATCTGCATGACGATGGTCCAGGCGGAGGTTTGTACGATGCTGAGTCCGCGACCACCCAGCGCAACCGGCAACGACAGGAATCGCGGAATCCAGGTGAACAGTCCCCACCAGGCAAACAGGGAAGCGGCATTCATGGATGCGGTGATGATGGTAGCTTGGCGGAGTTTGCCTTGAAATATGCTGCGCAACGGCATGGTGGCGGCCTTCTGATGCCATATCTCCGGTTCTTTCACTGATCTACGAATCCATATTGTGACGAAGGCAGGCAAGACGCCGACAAAGAACACCGCGCGCCAGCCGAAATGGGGCAAAACCACGGCGGTGATTGCCGCGCCCAGGGCGTATCCAAGCGCCCAGGATGCCTGAGCGATGCCGATGGCTTTGGCGCGATGCTCATCCGGCCAGGTCTCGGCAACCAGCGCACCCCCGGCGGCCCATTCGCCGCCAATCCCCAGTCCCAGCAGGAAGCGAAAGATCCCGAGTTGGACGACCGAATGCGCCAGGCCACAACAGGCTGTGAAGATGGAATAGATCAACATGCTGAAGATCAGGGCGCGGGCGCGTCCGATTTTGTCTGCAAGCCATCCAAAGAAGATGCCGCCAATTGCCGCCGAGATCAGAGTGAGAGTCATCAGCAGGCCGCTGGTGGCAACGCTCATGCGCAGATCGCGTTGCAGATCGACCAGGACCAGCGAAAACAGCATCACGTCCATGCTGTCGAGCATCCAGCCCAGCGATGTGGTGAGGAGTGCGCGTTTTTGTGCGGTGGTTGCCCCGGTCAGCCATTGCAAGCTCCGCATTCAGCCCCCCTTACAAAATATTTTGCCGCGTTCGAGATACTTTTCTTGAGTTCGCGAGTCTTAGTTGATAAAGAGAAGTTCAGGGAACACTCAAGCGAGGGTGGAACGCCGATTTTTTCAGATGTGGTTTTCATGCGCAAAGCAAACGTCTCCTCCAATTTGTTTCGCCGTGTCCTGTATGTCCATTGCAGCCATAAGGAGAGCTTCAGTTGGCAACACAGCCGGCTCCTTTCCATCTCCAGATCGTGCAGGCCGCAGGCAAGCAGGCGGCAAACGCATCCATCGCAACCGTAACCAGAGAAAGGGTCTTTGAATGAATTCAGTGGGCACAATCCGGCAGATGCTTTTGAAGGACGATTTTATCGTTGCGCCCGGCGCATTTGATTGCCTTTCCGCAAAATCGGTGGAGTTGGCCGGCTTTTCCGCCATTTATATGACCGGCATGGGGACCTCCGCCAGCCGCCTGGGACTGCCGGACTACGGCCTGGCGACCATGTCGGAGATGGTGGCCAATGCGTCGGCCATGGCTGCGACGGTGAAGATTCCGATCATTGCCGACGCCGACACCGGCTATGGAAATGAACTCAACATGGCGCGGACCGTCCATGAATATGAGCGGCATGGGGCGGCTGGAGTTCACATTGAAGACCAGGTGTTTCCAAAGAAATGCGGGCATCTGGACAAAAAACAGGTCATTCCGAGACAGGAATTTGTCAGCAAGATTCGCGCCGCCGTGGGTGCGCGAGAGAGCCCGGACTTCATTATTATTGCGCGGACGGACTGCAACTCCGTGCTGGGGTTTGAGGAAGCGATTGCGCGCGCAAATGCCGGCCTGGACGCAGGGGCCGATCTGGCATTGGTGGA
>JAJYVR010000246.1 GCA_021791935.1 Acidobacteriota bacterium | reverse complement strand
GCGATGGCATCGGAAATCTCGATGCGCCCCGCGCTCGGTTTGATCGGAGAAAGGTAATCGAAATCCAGTCCCACCGTCTTCGCGCCTGTTGTCAGCGGCACATGGATCGCATACATATTCACGCGGTCGCGCACCCATTGCACGCTCCTGCCATCGACCGTTGTCGCGATGCCTGCCAGGCTCGCAATCGGTCCCGAGGGCGCATGTTCGCCCGGGAGCCATTGCGGATACAGCAACACCATCTCTTTGGCGCCCGGCTCCACCGGAATCTCCTCATGCACCTTCTCGACGCGATCCACAATGTTGGTCAGGTCGACCGTCAGATCGATCGGGCCAGCATAAGGCTTGTCGAGCGGCGCACCGATCGGCGGCGGCATCGGTACCGGCTGCGGTTGCGACTGCGGTTTTGTCTGCGCAAGTGCGCACGAGGCAAGGAGGATAGAGATGACCGGCAAGAAATTCAAGGAACGCATCATGGCAACGAGTGTAACCGCTGTTGCAGTGGCAATGCCACCCGTCCCTTGCGCGTCGGCCTGCCGCCGCAGGGAAATCATCGGCCTTAGCCTTTTGCGTCTTCCTCATTTTTCTCAATTTATTCGCGTCGTTACTGCGTCCATATCGTACGATTTGCTGAGAGATGCCGCGTATCGCCTATCTTGCAATTGCCGCCCCGCACCCTATCCGCGCCATCGATCTGCTGATTGTTGTCCTGTACCTGGCGGGCATCACTCTCTACGGTCTGCATTTTCGCAGCAAGGGCGGTTCCCTCCGCAGTTATTTCCTGGCTGGACGCGCCATTCCGTGGTGGGCCATCTCGCTTTCCATCGTCGCGGCTGAAACCAGTACGCTGACGATCATCAGCATTCCTGGGCTGGCTTTCTCCAGCGATTTCGGTTTTTTGCAGCTCCTGATGGGGTACCTGGTTGCCCGCGTGGTGCTCTGTTTTCTGTTTCTGCCCGCGTATTTCCAGGGTGAACTGCTCACCGCCTACCAACTGATCGACCGGCGCTTCGGGCCCAGACTGCACAAAGTGACGGCCCTGGTGTTCCTCATCACTCGCGCCGCCGCGGAAGGGGTGCGCTTGTTCGCCGTGTCGATTTTGATCGGCATCGCAATCGGCACTGGCGATATCGCTTCGATCGCGATCATTGCCGTGCTGACACTGCTATACACCGTCAAAGGCGGAATGACCGCCGTCATCTGGACGGACGTGATCCAGATGTTGATTTATGTCGGCGGCAGCATTGCGGCGCTATGGGCGCTGGGTCATCAGGTCCCGGGCGGCTGGCACACGATCCACCAGGTAGGCAGCGCGGCGGGGAAATTTTCTGTTTTTCATTTTGCCCTGAATCTCACAACCGCATATACATTCTGGACGGGCCTGATCGGAGGCTGCTTTCTCATCATGGCCAGCCACGGGACCGACCAGTTGATGGTCCAGCGCTTGCTTGCCGCAAAAGATCTGCGCGAGTCGCGCTTTGCTCTTTTGTCCAGTTGGGCCGTCGTTTCGCTGCAATTCACGCTCTTTCTTTTCATAGGAGCGGGACTGTATGTCTATTACGCGCGCGTGGCGCCGGGGACGGCCTTCTCCAGTCCCGACCGGATATTTCCAACTTTTATCGTCGACCACATGCCGGCTGGAATTTCCGGATTGATCGTCGCCGCGGTCCTGGCTGCGGCCATGTCGAACCTAAGCGCGGCGCTGAACGCACTCTCTTCCACCACGGTTGTCGATTTCTATATGAAGCTTCGACCCCAGGCCGCCAGGCGCGAACGCTTCAGCGTGGCGCACATTTCCACCTTCTTCTGGGCCGTAGTTTTGTGCGCGCTCGCATTCTTGTCGCGCGGCAGCAAGCACGCTGTTGAGGTCGGGCTTTCCATCGCTTCGGTCGCCTACGGGTCGCTGCTGGGCGTGTTTCTGCTGGGTACCGTCACTCGCCGGGCGAACGAAGCGGGGGCCATCCTCGGCATGATCTTCGGCCTTGCACTGAATATTTTCCTGTGGCGCCAACCAGCGTCCATCGCCTTGCAGATAGCGGGTTTTCACGTACTCTGGCCGAAGGTGGCGTGGACTTGGTATGTGGTGATCGGGACCTTTGCGACTTTCAGCGTTGGATATCTGTTCAGCGTTGTGTTGCCGGAGAAATTTTCGCGATTTCATTCAACTCGCGAATGAAACTCATAGTCCGGCCTGCTTGCACCCATATTTTTTCTAGCTCACTGCCGGAAAAAACGGCACCGCCAAAGCCTGAGACGCAAGCGCTGTAGGCCCATCGACTCGGTCGTCAAACGCACAGGCGAAGTGTTGGTGGTAGGTGCCGCTCCGGTGCTACTCTGTTTTTTCTATCTTGATGAATTGCTACAATTTCAAAAGAAATAGTCTTCTCCATCCACAGCCGCCGAAAGGATTGCGAAAGCAGTCCGGAAATCCATGTCATCGATGAAAAACAATGCGTCGCGTGTTCGATGGCCTTTCCCGGCGCGGCCCGTGTTCTTGCCGGCGTCTTTGGCGGCGACGGCAAAATCGCACATACCGGAATGTACATCGGGGACGGAAAATTCATCCAGGCAACCACGCATGATCGTCCAGTGATTCAAATCGGTCCACTGGATGCATATTGGCGCAAATTGCTGGTGGTCGAGCGGAGAGTAAAACCATGAATCGTCGCAATCTATTGAAGAGCGCGGGCGCAGCCGGTCTGCTGGCCTGCCTGCCTGGGAACGCAACCGCCTTCGCCGCAGAGAAAAAATCGGGCGCAAATGCAACCTCCGTGAAGACGGAAATCTACCGCCTCAAGCTGCGTCACACCTGGACGACGACCATGTCTTCCAGCACCTATCGCGACGTCCTCTATGTCCATTACCACCACGACGGCATTCACGGCGTGGGCGAAGGCGCGCCCATTGTGCGCTACAAGGAAGACGCCAAAGGTGCGCAGGCTGCCGTCGAGTCTGTCCTCCCACTGCTGGATTCCTCCGACCCGACGCAATTTGAAAAAGTCATCTCCGAAGTCTTTGCCCGCGTTCCCGGCGAGTGGGCGGGCAAGGCCGCCATCGACATCGCAATGATGGACTGGATGGGGAAAAAACTCGGCGTCCCGCTCTATGAGTATTTCGGACTCGATCCAAAAGATGCGCCCGTCACCGACTTCTCCATTGGAATCGACACGCCCGCCATCACGCGCGAAAAGGTGCGCGAGGCGGCGGCATTTCCCATCCTGAAGATCAAGGTAGGCCTGGATACGGACGAGCAGACCATCGCGGCGGTGCGCAGCGTCACCGATAAGCCGCTGCGCGTGGACGCCAATGAAGGCTGGACCGACCGCGAAGTGGCGGCGCGCAAGATCGACTGGCTCGCCAAGCAAGGTGTGCAGTTTGTGGAGCAGCCCATGCCCGCCGACCGCATCGATGATTTGCGCTGGCTGCACGCGCGCTCCAGCCTGCCGCTGATGGGCGACGAATCCTGCCGCCATCCGGCGGACATTCCCAAGCTGGTCGGCGTCTTCGATGCCCTGAACTTCAAGCTCGACAAGACCGGCGGCATGACCCAGACCTATATGATGATTCAAATGGCGCGCGCCTTGGGGTTCAAAACCATGCTGGGCTGCATGGTTTCCAGTTCCTGCAGCATCACTGCGGCGGCCCATCTTTCTCCGCTGGTGGACTACGCCGATCTGGACGGCAACCTTCTTGTCGCGAACGATCCCTATCGCGGTGTCACGGTAAAAGAGGGCAAGCTGATTCTGCCGGACCGTCCCGGCCTCGGCCTGCTGCCCGCGTAGCGCATTTTCAAATCAAGTGTCAACAAAACTCTGGGTGGGAGAGCACGACTCTTTCCACGACCGTCAACACCCTGACCGAAAATGCTTTAGCGGAGGCTTTCCAGATACTGCATTCAAAAACAGGATGAGTCGTTCAGCGTGCAGAGAAGAATCCAGAGTGGAGATGGCGAGATGTTGGGCGCAATGTAGTTTCGTCCACGATTTATCCCCTCAAAAAAATCGAAAACGCTGGCTCAGTTGTCCTCTTATGGATTGCTCCGTCGCCAGCCTTTTTGTTCCTGTAAGACGTTCCTATATCTCTTGTCAGTAGGTCATGGGTTCGTCATGGGGAGCCATCCAGGTCGCGCAGGACCGCCATGGCGGCGTTGCGGACGTTGATGCCGATGACGCTGCCTCCGGGATGGGTACACGCGCCGCACAGGTAGACGCCCTTCATCGGCGTCCTGGCCGATAGGCGGTTGCTCCACATGTAGGCAGATCGCGGTCGATTCCGGGTCGCAGGCGATCATGGCCGCCGAGGTCACGCAGGAGACGAACGACAAAAAACAGTTGCTGCCGATGATCGCGCGGATCGCGGCGAATCTGAA
>JAJYVR010000245.1 GCA_021791935.1 Acidobacteriota bacterium | reverse complement strand
GGGCTCCCGATGGACATGGACCAAATCAAGGGAATGATGGGCCAGGCACAGCAGATGCAGCGCCAGATGGAACAGACCATGGCCCAAATCCAGGTGGAAGGCTCAGCCGGCGGCGGCGCGATTACCGTGCGGATGAATGGCAAGAAGCAAGTGCTGGCGGTGCAGGTTGACCCATCGGCAGCCGCGGTCGGCACTGGCCCTGGAGACAATACCGCCGACTTGGAGATGTTGCAGGACTTGATTGCCGCAGCGGTCAACGATGCCGGACGCCGGGTCGATGAGGCGCTGCAAGGAAAGCTTTCCGGAATGCTCGGGGGCATGGAGTGGATGCGTATGCTGGGCCACTAAGTTTACTTAAAGCCGCGAAGATAAAAGTTACGTGCTCTTCAGCGACTTCCCACTTCATTTCCAAGGAAAAACAGTGTCACGCTTCGCGCAACCGCTCACCCAATTGATTGACGAATTGTCGAAACTGCCGGGAATTGGCAGAAAGTCGGCCCAACGGCTTGCTTTTCATATTCTGCGCGCAACGGAACAGGATGCCTTTGCGCTGGCGGATGCCATTCGCGACCTCAAGGCGCAGCTTCATCTTTGCTCGATCTGTCACAACATTACGGATGTCGATCCATGTCAATTCTGCAGCAATCCGTCGCGGAATCAGGCCATTATTTGTGTGGTGGAAGAGCCATCGAACATCGCCAGTATCGAGAGGACCAAGCACTTCAACGGCGCCTATCATGTGTTGCATGGAACGTTGTCGCCGTTGAACGGAATTGGCCCGGACCAACTTCGCATCGATAGCTTGCTGGAGCGAGTTCAAAACGGCCCAATGCAGGAGGTGATCCTGGCAACCAACCCCACCGTTGAAGGCGAAGCGACCGCCGGATACTTGCTGCAGCAGCTTCGTGGAATGTCGGTCCGCATCACCAGAATCGCCACCGGCATCCCGGCGGGGGCCGATATCGAATATGCCGATGAAGTGACCATGACGCGGGCCATGGAAGGCCGCAGAGAAGTCTGAGGCGATTTCCATTCGGCGGACGCGTCGATTCCGCCGCATGTTCGACAATCGATCGTTATCGGAAAATTTTCTGTACGCTGGAGCCGTTCTGCTAGGAGCGCAAGTGCATCAGCAGGTCCTGCGGATGCACGGGCTTGGCGAGAATTTCAAATTCGTGGCCCTGCGTTCTCGCTTTCTCCAACAGATCGGCCGTCGCTGCCTGGCCGGAAAACAGGAGGATCTTGCACTTCGGCAGCAATCTGCGGATCTGGATGGCCGCATCGATGCCGTTCATGTCGTTCATAATGACATCGCTGATGATCATTTCCGGCTGCATGGACTGGGCCAGCTCGACAGCCATTTCTCCACTATAAACAGCCGTCGCTTCAAAGCCGTTCCGATTCAGGATAATGACCAGCGTATCGGCAATCACGCGCTCATCATCGACCACCAATATCTTTGGCTTCACAAAAGCTCTCTCTTGCATCTCAAGATTTCGTAGACCTTACTGAGGAATGCTTTGGATCGTTGACCTATGCGAAGTGTACCCCAATCCAGGAGCCTTCGTCTGCAACTCTTCCTCCAGCAACTGGATGAACGACAGGCCACAACGGGCCGATAAATCAGAAGAAAAGCGTAACATGCCGGGCACCAGAAATCCAAAAACTCCAGGAAATAAAGTCTTCTCCAGCTTGAAAATGGATCTCCGTCTCCGCGGAATAGGCTTCCGCCCATTTACTGTTTCTGGGGTGTGGGCCCAGAAAAATCCGCAACTCCTACCCGAACGATCGTGTGATCGTTCGCATGGTCCTCCTTGCCCTTGTCGGAGGGGTTCTTCGGCTCTCCAGGCGTCTTCTTTTTTGCCGGTGTATCTTCCGCCCAGGCACCGTAGACCCTGTCGTTGAACGATGCAATGCCGCTGTAATCGCCCATAAAATCCTGCTGGGATGCGACGAACGGCTTTTGACTCCACCCGTAGTTTTGAAATGTCTGGCCGCCGTCGGTCGACCGCGCCAGTGTCACCAGGGTCTTGCGGTTCTCCGGGTCTGCCCGCCTGTCATAAAAAAGAATTGAAATGGCCCCGGTCACCGGATCCACGGTGAGCCACTGAAAGAACTGGTCGGAGCCATCGTGGATTGCGTCATTATTCACCCGCACCGGCGCACTCCACTTTTTGCCTCCGTCCACCGATCGCGCACAAAATACGTCGATATCTCCGTTGCGATAATCGCTCCAGGTGACATACAGGTGCGCATGTTTGTGGTCGCCGCGGCGGGCATCAGCTGCAATTTGAGGAAACCCGTTGCCGCGATCGAAATCCTGCGCCGCGAACATCATGGGCGCAGCATGAAGAATGTTCTTCACTCGCGCAAACGTTCGGCCGCCATCACGCGACGCAGTGAACTGGATGTTGTCCCCTGCCGACCACACCGCGTACAGCGTAGAGTCTGCGCCAACGGCCCCGTCGAACCCCTCCAGCGCGCCATTGTCATCGCGCGGCAATCCAGGCGTCCGATCGATCTCCTTGGGCGTCGACCAGGTTTTGCCGTCGTCGGTGGAACGCGACAGCACCATGCGCGAGTCCACCAGACTCCAGCGCGTCCAGGCGATATACAGATTGCCCGCATACTTGCCATGCGATAGATCCGCCACGATGTACGGTTTGTCTTCGAACGGGATTCCCGGCTGCTGCGGTTGCAAGGAAACCGTAATCGGAGCAGCTTCCCACGTCTTGCCGCCGTCGAGCGATCGGCGAATCAAAACCGCATTCCTCTTGGTCGCGTGGCCCCAGTAATTGAACGTGCCCAGCTTATTGAACGCGATCGAGCAGAGGATGGCGTGGCCTTGATTGTCGTAGGTCACGGAAACATCGCCAGAGACCTTGAATTCTTTCGGCGCGGTATTCGCGGCGTGTTGCCAATGCGCGCCTGCATCGGTGGAATAAGCAATGCTCGCTTGGTTTTGGTACGCAACCACCACCTGTTGCGGATTGGTAGGGTTCACCGCGACCGAGGGCTCGCTGAAATTGCCGGGCGTCGTCAACGTGGTCACGTGGGCTTGTGGTGCGCGCGGCAAAGCGGCCTGAGTTTGCGAATGCGCCGGGTTGGCGAGCAACAGCACAGCGACGACGGGCACTCCAACGCGGAAGAAAAGAGAAAGGTTCTTCATGGCCCTCTCAAGTCAAAGCTCAAGCATCACGATATCGTACCTGCGCGAATCGGCATTCACCCTGGGCAAACTCCTCCACGCACCAAACCGCGATGACGGATTGCTCAATGGTACGCATTGGGATTTTTCCGGCCCGGGAACGGTCACGCGGCTGAAACAGATAAAAAGATGGCGATGGCGACACCGCCGGCGCGGCTTGAATCCTGCCGACGGTTTCTGCTTGGCATGGTTACAAGCGCATTCGCTGGCGTTTACACTCAACCCATGCCTCTCGCAACGCGATTGTCGCTTGTTTCCCATCGTACTGGTTCACGCCGTCCATCCCTCCTGTGGCTTATCGCGCTTGGCGTGTGCCTGCTGCTTCCCTGCGCCGTCCGGTCGCAATCCTTCAAGGCGAAGGACCTTGGTCCGGCGCCGCAACTACAGATCGACACCCTGCAGGATCGAACCGCGCAGTTGAACCTGATCTTTCATGACTATTGGGAAGAGACGCTGAAACACTCGCCGGAGATGGCTTCGACCATCGGCGATCGGCGCTACGACGATCGGCTTTCCGACTATTCCGCCGAAGCCTACAACGACTCGCTGGCGCGCGGCGAGCGCTTTATTGAGCGGCTCGGCGCGGTCGACACCGCCGGGATGAGCGACCAGGAACGGCTCAGCAAGCGGCTGCTTGTGCATGACTTGGTCGATCGGCAGGAATCGGCGGTCTGCGAACCGTGGCAGACTCCGGTGAACCAGTTTTCCGGGATTCAAGTGGACCTGCCGATGCTGGCCGGCTTGCTCTCCTTCACTTCCGCGGACGACTATGACCGCTACATTGCGCGGCTGAACAAAGTGCCTGCGGCCATTCTTCAAATCGGCACGGACATGATGCTGGGCGAAGAAGCTGGCCGCAGCGAGCCGCAGTTCATTATGCGGAAAGTGCTGGCGCAGGTGAATGCTCTCGCCACTGGAAAGCCGCAAGATTCTCCGTTTGCCAGCCCGCTGCAGCGCTTTCCCGCGAGCATTTCCGCGCAGGATCGCGCCCAGATTCGCACCGCCGTGCTGACCGCCATCCGCACCCAGGTGCAACCCGCATTCGGCCACTTCGCCAGGTACCTCGCGGCCCAATACATTCCGAATGCACGGAAAAACCCGGGCATCTGGGCCAACAAGAATGGCGATGCGTGCTACGCCTACCTGGTCCAGAGTTTTACCACCACTGACCTG
>JAJYVR010000020.1 GCA_021791935.1 Acidobacteriota bacterium | reverse complement strand
TCGGCGTCCATGGCTCCGGACATATCGAAGGGCTGCACGGCGTGGCCCTCGGCGGGCCTGGAGGCTGGGGACGCGTATTTCCCGCCGGCGTCAAGCGCGGCACCCCAGGCGTTCGCCCGCTGAACCAGCCATTGGAGACAACGCAGTTCCCCCAGGAGGTGGGTCTGGGCGAAACCTGGGACACCGCGCTCCTTGAGCAGGCGGCCAGGGAGGAAGGAATCGAGGCGCGCTACATTTTTCAAAGCAGTGGCCGAGGCGGAATCGTCATCCGAGCTCCGAATTTGAACCTGGAGCGCGATCCACGCTGGGGACGCTCCGAGGAGTCCATGGGAGAGGACCCTTACTTCGTCGGGACCATGGGCACGGCGTTTGTACACGGCCTTCAGGGGAACGATGGCCGCTACTGGCGGACAGCTTCCCTGCTGAAGCATTTTGTGGCCTACAGTAACGAAACCGACCGCAGCGGCTCCTCCTCCAATTTCGACGCCCGTTTGCTGCATGAGTACTATACGGTCGGCTTTCGCATGGCCATCGAGCAGGGCGGCGCGAATGCCTACATGACCAGCTATAACGCGGTGAATAGCGTACCGATGACCGCCAATCCCATGCTGAAAGATCTGACCATGCGGAAATGGGGATTTAACGGCATTATCTGTACGGACGCCGGCGCGCTGACGTTTATGGTCACGGCGCACAAGTTTTCGCCAAACATGGACGAAGCGGCGGCGGCCGCTATCCACGCAGGCATTAACCAGTTTCTGGACAACTATCGCCCCGCGGTCGAAGGCGCATTGCAGCAAAAGCTGATTACGGAAGCGGACCTCGACGAAAACCTGCGAGGGGTCTATCGCGTCATGATTCGGCTTGGTCTGCTCGATCCGCCCAGCCTGGTTCCGTTTACCTCCATCAACGATAAGAACGGTTCCGAGCCATGGAAGGCCGAGGCAACCAAGCAGCTCGCCTTGCATGTGACGGAGGAATCCATCGTCCTGCTGAAGAATTCCCGTCACGCACTTCCGCTGGACATGTACAAGCTGAAAACCATCGCCGTGATCGGTCCGCGCGCGGATGAGGTTGACCTGGACTGGTATAGCGGCACCCCTCCATTCACCATCACGCCACTACAGGGCATCAAGAGCTATGTTGGATCGGAGGTCAAAGTGAACTATGCGCCGGACAACACGAATGGCGCGGCGGTGCAAGCGGCAAAATCATCCGACGTGGCCATCGTTTTTGTCGGCAACCAGCCGACCTGCGGGATGGGCTGGGGCCACTGCCCCGATCCGACGGAGGGCAAAGAGGCCTTCGACCGCAAATCGATCGGCATGAACCCCGACCAGGAAAAGTTGATCGAGGATGTGTACGCGGCCAACCCACGAACCATTGTCGTTTTAGTTTCCAGCTTCCCCTACACCATTGACTGGGCGCAGGAACATGTTCCCGCCATTCTCCACATGGCCCACAACAGCGAAGAGGAAGGCCCCGCGATCGCGAATGCCTTGTTCGGCAAGTACAATCCCGGTGGGCGTCTGGTCGTGACCTGGCCGAAATCGATCGACCAATTGCCGCCGCTGATGGACTACAACATCCGCGATGGCCGCACCTATATGTACTTCAAGGGGCAACCGCTCTACCCGTTCGGCTACGGTTTGAGTTACACCAAGTTTGGATACTCGAACCTGGATATAAGTTCACCGACGCTGAAAAATGACGGTCAAGCGATGGTCAGCGTAAATGTCACAAACCAGGGCGCGCGGGCCGGAGATGAAGTGGTGCAGATGTATGTGCAGTATCCGGATTCCAAGGTATCGCGTCCACAGGAGCAGTTGCGCGGCTTTCAGCGCGTCCATCTGGAACCCGGCGCCAGCCAAACGGTGCGCCTGCCGCTGCAGGCCAAGGATCTGGCATATTGGGATGAGGCCGCCGGGCATTTTGTCGTGGAGCCCGGAACAGTCAACGTCCTGATCGGCAGTTCATCGGCCGACATTCGCCTGCGAGGGTCGATTCTCGTAGCGAAAGCACAACCTTGAGCAAGTAGTTTCTGTCGGAGGAAGATATTGTGCTGCATCGACTCACCGGAATTTTTGGCGCTCGCCCCACCCTTTTAATCTCTTGCCTCTTCTTGTCGTCCGCCGCGCTGATGGCGCAAACAGGAATCACCGTTACCAAAACCGCAACCGGGGCAACGGTCCGGACACCGACCGACACACTGCACCTGACGGTGTGCGGCGCTACTTCCGTGCATGTTGTGGGCGCACCCAATGCGGAAAACAATGGCAACGTGCTGGCCGGAACTCCAAAAGAGCCATGGATGGTCGACGCTTGCGCGCCGGCAAAATTTACGCTCGATATTCCAGCGAAACCCTCACCGTCATCCACCCAGAACCGCTTGTGGAATCCCGTCGTCGCCACCCTCAACACGGGAAAGGTGCGTGTACGCATCTCGCTCGACACGGGCAGCCTTGAATTCCAGGACGAGCAGGGGAACAGGCTGCTGCAGGAATTTCAGGACCGGCCTCGCACCTATCGTCCTGTCGTCCGCAATGGAGAGGCAATGTACAGCGTCGAGGACCGCTTCTATCCGGCAGTGCGGGAGGGGCTCTACGGGCTGGGGCAACACCAGAATGGCGTCTTCAACTATCGCGGCACCATCGTCGAGTTGGCGCAGGCGAACACAGATGTGGACATTCCGCTCCTGGTTTCAACGAACGGCTATGGGATCTTCTGGAACTCGGCGGCCATTTCCTATTACGACAATCGCTTCCCTTCGGAAATGCGTTTCAGCTCCAACGCCGCCGACGCGATCGATTATTACTTTCTCTATGGTCCGGAAATGGACCAGATTGTCCATCAATATCGCGGAATGACGGGCCACGCGCCCATGTTTCCGGAATGGGCCTACGGATTCTTTCAGTCGAAAGACCGCTATCAAAGCTCTGCCGAACTATTGAAGATTGCGAATGAATACCGCAGCCAGCATGTTCCGCTGGACGCGATTGTGCAGGACTGGTTCTGGTGGGTGCAGCAGGGCGATCCGGAGTTCCGCCCCGATGCTTACCCGAATGTTCCGGAAATGTTGCAGCAACTCCATGACGAGCACGTCCACGCCATGTTGAGCGTGTGGGCTGTTTTCAATCCGCAGTCGAAAAACTTCCAAGAGATGAAGCAGCGCGGGCTCATTGTTCCCGGGACCACCGACTACGATGCCACAAACCCTGCGGCGGGAACTTTCTACTGGAACCACCTGGTCGGCAAGCTGTTCGCGCAAGACTGGGATGCGTTTTGGCTCGATAGTTCGGAGCCGGAAATCGCCTACCCGCACGGCGGCGAAAGCGACGCTTCGCTGGAAGACAAGCAGTTATTCATCGGCAACGGCGCTCTCTATACAAACATTTTCCCGTTGATGCACACAGCAAACGTCTATCGACACTGGCGTGAGACCACGGACAAGAAGCGCGTTTTCATCCTGACTCGGTCTGGGTTCGCGGGCCAGCAACGGAATGCGGCGACAACGTGGTCGGGAGACGTTTTCAGCACCTTCTGGGCATTCTCCCGGCAGGTGCCCGCAGGGTTGAACTTCGCGCTCTCCGGTATGCCTTATTGGACGACCGACATCGCCGGATACGGGCCGCCACTGGCGCGCGACACGCGCGACCCGGCGTACCAGGAACTGTATACGCGCTGGTTTGAGTATGGCGTCTTCTGTCCCATTTTCCGTACCCACGGCCACCGCGCCAACAATGAGAATGAACTTTTCTCCTATGGGTCCGTCACCCCCATTCTCATCCGTTATGACACGTTGCGCTATCGTCTGATGCCCTACATTTATTCTCTGGCGTGGCAGGTTACGGACCGCGACTCCACCATCATGCGACCGCTCGTCATGGACTGGCGAACAGACCCGAACACCTGGAACATCGCCGACCAGTTTATGTTTGGACCGGATCTGCTGGTCAGCCCAGTCACGCAAAAAGGAGCTACGAGCCGCTCACTTTACTTGCCCGCTTCTCCAGCGTGGTATGACTTCTGGACCGGAGAAAAAACGAACGGCGACCAGCGGATCGAAGCCAGCGCCGCGCTGGATCGCATCCCGGTCTACGTGCGCGCGGGGTCGATCCTGCCGATGGGACCGGAAATTGATTGGGCAGGCGAGCAACCGGCTGCGCCTATCGAACTGCGAATCTATCGCGGCGCCGATGGCAGTTTCCAATTGTACGAGGATGCGGGAGACACCTATGCCTACGAGAAGGGCGAGCACTCGGTCATTCCAATTCACTGGGATGAGGCGACAAAAACTTTGACCCTTGGCGCGCGCGAAGGCTCTTTTCCGACAATGGTGGCGCAACGGACGTTCAACGTAGTGTTCGTCGGAGCGAACCATGGCATCGGCGCTGGGGCGACCGCAAATCCCGACAAGCAGATTCAATACAGCGGCAGCGCAATGACAGTGACGCCGTAAATACGCATCGGGCTGGGCCGATAGGCTCAGTGGCGTAACAATACGACGGCTTCTACTGCTCCGCTCTTGTAAAGGGAGTTGTCTTTACAATTCCCTTACCTTCAACGATCGTGTAAATAGCGTCCGCTGCGACGTTATCCAGCACGTCTTTTTTCCCGCTCGGCCATTGAATTTCCACCTTCTTCATCGCCGTATCTTGGCCAAGACCGAAATGCAGGCGGGAATCGTTGGACGAAAGATAGCTGCCGCCACCGTGGACTTCATCGATCTGCGTCATTTTCGCGGTAACGACAGTCATCCGCGCACCTATGGCGGCTCGATTGCTCTTCGTCCCGATCAACTGGAATAGCACACTGTGATTGGAGTTCTTGGTCTCGTTTAAAAAAACGGACGGCGGAGCTCCCTCATTGTACACGACCACGTCGACATTGCCGTCGTTATTGATGTCTCCAAATGCCGTTCCGCGTCTCGATTGCAAAGGGCCATCGTTCAAGCCGGAGAGATCGGCCATTTCTTTGAAGGAACTACCGTCGATATTTCGATAAAGCTGGATCGGTTCACGGTACTTCAGTTCGTCCGGCAAGGTATCGACCAACGGACTGACATTGCCTGTGGCCACAAAAATGTCCGGCCATCCGTCATTGTCGAAGTCCGCAAACCCGCTGCCCCAGCGGACAGGAGAGTAGTTAAGCTGGTGGATGTCGACGTTCCAGGTAGTATCCACAAAACCTTCGGCCCCTTGATTGTGGTAGAGCGTCATCGGTTGATATCCGTAGCGAGTAACTACCAGGTCGAATTTGCCATCGCGGTCATAGTCGCCAAAATCGCCCGCCATATTTCCCATTGGATGGCCATCTTGACTTAGAGCGACCCCAAGCAGCATGGCATCCTCTTCAAAGGTCCCATTGCGCAGGTTATGGTAGAGAAAATTTGGTCCCTGGTCGTTGGCCACAAACAAGTCCGGCCAGCCGTCGCCATCGTAGTCTCCCCAGGTAACACCCATGCCGAGGCGTTTGTCCGGGTTGCTGACGCCGGCCTTCACCCCTACCTCTTCAAATGTGCCGTCCCCGCGATTGTGAAATAGAAGGTCCGACTGCCCTTCGCTGATCGGAACCTCGATCGGCAATCCTCGATACGAAAGGGCCTTCGCGCCTGGCTGAGGAAGATTGTGAATATCGCTGTTGACGTATCGCGACACAAAAAGGTCCAGATTGCCGTCGCGGTCGTAGTCTCCCCAGGCCGCGCCAACGCTGAAGCCGCCGCCGGCGATCCCCGCTCGCTGGGTGACGTCCTTGAATTTGCAGCCGCCCATGTTCTGATAGAGGACATTGTGCCCGTACCCGGCTACATAAATGTCGGGCAGGCCGTCATTGTTGAAATCACCAATGGCCAGACCCATTCCCCAGCCTTTGGTGGTAAGACCGGCAGCCTGTGTAATGTCGGTAAAGTGCAAATTCGCGTCCTGACGATAGAGCGTAATCATCGGGTCGCCGCCATGCAGGTAATGTTCGATGGAGGAACCATTCACCGTAACGATGTCGAGCTTCCCGTCGCCGTCGCAGTCGAACAGCCCAATGCCCCCGCCCATCGTCTCCAGCAGATATCGCATCTCCGGGGAAGTGTAAGGAACTTTCGTGATGCCGACTTTGGACGCGACATCGTGAAAGCGTATCGGAGACGGCGCCGGGGGCGGCGGCGATGGCGGGAGGAAAAGAGCTAGAAGGACCGTCAAGACGCGCATAGCTTATGGGTCCGTCGGCAGTTTTGTCGGTTGAGGCGCTTTCGATGATCTAGGACCAAGCTATTTACTGCTCCCTTGTCTATGATTGTGTCCAGCTTGCCTTTTTCGATCCAGACTCTCAGCGAGCATGGAACGGGCGCTTTCGTCCGCAGGGTGCGATTTGACATATCGTTCTAACGGCGGGATGGCCTGCTCATATTGTCCACCGAGAAACGCGGCCCGTCCCCAGTTCAGGTCCAGCCCCTCCAGCCCGGGCGCCCATTTTGCCGTGTCCTGAAAGTAAACCGTGGCCTGGGCGTAGTCCTTATTGATGGCTGCAATCACTCCCAGGTTGTTATAGCTGTCTGCGATTGCAGGAGCAATTTTGTCCTTCACCGCAACTGCTCTCTGTAGCTCCCGCGGATCGGTCGCCGCGGGTCCAGTCTTGTTATTGGCTGGGAGCTCCAACGGAGCCTCCCCGTGCGCCGCTCCGGCGGGCTCTCCCTGTTTCGCTTCGTCGATTTGCCGCAGCAACTCATTGGAGATTTGTATCTGCTTCCTGGCTTCATCCGGCTTTCCCGCCTGCATCAGGATCCGAGCCAGCAGATAGTGGGCGCGCTGTACCTGATAGTTGTTTCGCGAAAGATCGCCGGTCAGCTCGATCGATCGCCTCAGCGCCGCCTCCGCCTTCACCGGCTGATTCATCTCCAGATACAACTGGCCCAGCATGAAATCGATGTCGGGGTCTTGCGGGGCCAGCGCGCCTGCACGAAGCAACTCCTTCTCCGCCTCGGGAAAATTGTGCTGCTTCATGGCGATATAACCCAGTTGGGAATGGCTCAGTACGTCATTCGGCGAAATTTCAAGTTCCTTGCGGAACTCCGCGGCGGCCTTGGAAAAATTCATCTCTCCCATGTTCTGTAAGTAAGCAGCGCCCAGGGAATAATGGGCCCCCGGCAGTTTGTCGTCCTCGGCGATCGCTTTTTTGAATTCCTCCGCAGCCTGCTCCGAATGGTCGGTCTCCGCATACTGTAGGCCAATGTCCATGTTCAACTGGGCGGTATCGCCGAACCCTTTCAGCATTTCGCTAAAGACGGTCGAGGCATCTTGCTCCTGTTTGAGAGCGAGATCTGCTCTCGCCAAGGCGAGACCGTCCGGATAGTTTGGATCGAGCGCGACCGCGGCCTCGAGCTGCTTTTTGGCTTCCAGGTCGTCCTTCAGCAGCAGCAAGATGCGGCCGAGCGCCAAATGCGCGGATGCATCTTGCGGGGCCTTCTCCACCGCTTCCTCTGCCAGTTGCCTGGCCTTTTCCAGGTCTCCGGCAGCAACGGACTCCTGCGCGTAGTCCAGACGCGTCTCAACGTCGCCTGGATCCAGCAGCAAGCCTTCGTCAAACAGAGGGGTTGCCTGGCCATAGTCGCCGACATTCGTAAAGTTGGTTGCAAGCAGGTCCAGCGCCCGCACCAGGAAGAGGCTGGAGTAGGTTGCTGCCTGGGGCAGATTTCCCTGAGACTGCGCTTTTTGGGCGGCATCGTAGTCCTGCTGCAATTCGGCCACAGCAGGGCGGCCGTCCTGGAAAGCGCGCGCGGGGACTACCGAAAATGCCACGAGGAAAAGGAACAGTAGCAGCGAAACATGCGGATTTCCATTTCTTGGCAAGGGCTTCCATGCAGGTGCGATCGTCGGCAGCTCCGAGACGCCAACATCTGTGCTCGGGTCTTCCATGATGAGGCCAGTATAAATGGCGGCGATAAGAAGGGCGCAACGCACGAAAAGGCATCCATCGACGGAAAAAAGTTGGGGCACCCCTTGCGGGATGCCCCAAGTGCAGCGGAGGTGGATTAGAAGTTATATTTTAAGTTCAACTCGATGATTCTCTGGGTAGGCGCGCCCGCTTTGGTATCCAGAGTACCCCACGTCGGTGAATCGGCAGCCGTATTCAGCGTGATCGCCTTGCTGGCATAGTCGACGTTGTAACGCAGCGTCAACTGGTTTCCGCTGCTGAATTCCGGCAACGGATGGTTGATCCAGTTGAACGCCGACACGCGGAATTGAACGTTTTGGCTGCCCTTGATCATGAACGTCTTGTAGAACGCCAGATCATTTTCGAGGTACGCCGCGTTGCCAAAGTATGGAAAGTTTTGCCCTCCATACTTGCCGACCGCCGGCGCGCCGAAGCAGGCCTGATTGAGCAACTGGCTGCTCTTCAGTCCGGACTGCGGGTTGCACGTCAGCACAGGCATAATCGCGAGAGGGGCATCCGTTCCATAGTAGGTATTGGAGCCGATACCGTTGGTAATCCCCAAGGCCGTGGCATTGGCTGGAAGGTTGACGTAGCTTTCCGACAAGCCAAAGTTCGCTCCGGCTTCCTGCTGGAGGCTGCCGCCCGCCTGCCAGGAGGTGATGCCGGAAATGGTCCATCCGTTGGCAGCGCCCCGCAGAAACATGTTGTTCCCATGGATCACCTCTCCGAACTGGTAGATGTAGTTCGAGTTGAACAGGTAAGGCCGATCCACATTCAACACGCCGTAGTTGGCGCGGGTGACGAAGGGATCGATCTGGAAGGCCGCCGTCCCCAGTTGCTTCTGCCAGGTGAAGTTGAAGTCGAAGACGAACCTGCCGGAGCGTTTCGTCCACGCGGCCTGCACCGCGTTGTAGTTGGAGAAGAAGGTCGACTGGTGCATGATCACCTGGTTGGTCCCGTAGGCAAACCCAAACGGATGATAATCCGCGTATTGGTTGCACTGGTTGGGGGTCGCCCCGGTGCAGGTGGTGCTGACATTTTCCGGGTTGGTCGCAACCAGTCCAGTTTTCGGATCGGGAGCGAAAATCGCACCTACCGGGGTCTTGTTCTGATCGGCAAGGGCGGCATAATTGGAACCGTTGCTGGACTCGCCGTCGTTGTCCATCTGACTACTGCTGCTGCCGACGTAGGCAATGTCCAACAGCGAATTCCACGGCAGTGTCTGGTCGACGGTCAGGTTCCAGCTATAGGTGAGCGGAACCCCATAGTCGGTTGGGTCAGCGCCCGTATACCCACCGCTAACGCCTTGCTTCCCGGGTATAAATCCAGGCTGGCCCGCAATCCCCGCTGGCGCTATCCCGGCTGCTTGACCCTGTGGAGTGTTGATGAAGCCAATTTGCGACTGCAGGATCTCCTTGCCGCCTGGCAGGCCATAGCCTCGGATATTCTGCGCCGTCTGCAAATCGGCGGCGTAGTCGTTGTATTGGTCGGCCCAGCGATACGCGCCCCATCCGCCACGCACCATGGTCTTGCCCGTTCCAAACACATCGTAGGACAGACCGAAGCGCGGGGAAAGGAAGGCCAGACGGTTCGGCATGCCGCTGAGCGGTATGCCGGAACTAATGGCATGCCAGTAGTAGCCTGGCTCGGCTTTGCCGGAGTAATAGTCTGAGGCGACACGATCCGGATAGAAGACGGCCATGCCATTGCCAGTGCGGTCGTACCAGTGACCGACATGCTCCAGACGGGCGCCGAATTCCATGTTCAGCTTGTTATTCACCTTCCAGTTGTCGTTCGCGTAGACAGATGTATTTTGATAGGCCATATCGCTGTTGGGCGATTTATTGGCCTCGAAGTACCCGGTCACGGATCCCATGATGAAATTGGCGGTTGGGTTGTTCGGCGAACCGACCTCATATCCCAAGAACGGATTTTCGTTCTGGCCCCAACCGTTGAAGGCCCCGTTCATCTGCTGGCCGCCTCCTTGATAATTGGCGACGTTCATGGTGAATGCACCAAATTTCAAGGTATGGGAACCGACGACTTTGGTGAAGTTATCGGCAAAGGCGGGATCCTCTTTGCGGACCTGGTAGACGCCGGAGGGCTCATAGTCGTCTCCCTGGGAAAAATCCGGGAAGGTAAAATTTCCGGCTGTATTATAGGCGGGGGCCAGCTTCGACCCCGGACTGAAGACCTCTCCGTAGCCCGCGCCCGTGGGGTAGCCAAACGTGGTCCTCCACGCTCCCTTAGGATTGGCGGGCGAATTCGGCAAATTGCCGTAACCCCAGCTCGCGATCAGCTCGTTGGTGGTGGTGGGGTTGAACACATGGATGAAGTGGCCGGCAGCGGTCTTGGTATAGGAAAACTGATACAGTCCGCCGCCGGGATACGGGACCGAGTTGCCTGGGGTCCAATAGATGTGGGCACCGTTGCCCTGGTCGAGCGAGGAACTGTATTCCTGCTGGTAGGAGACGTAGAGCTTGGTATTGTCGGTCGGGTCCCAGTCGACACGGGCACGCCATACCCAGCCATCGACGTGGTTGATGATGGGCTGGTAGTAGTTGTAGCCGCCGGGGGTGGTCGCCGGATCCGAGTAGCCTGCCGCCAGGTTCGGCGTCCCGTCACTGTTGTAAACTTTGGGCCAGAAGGAGGACAAGGCCGTGGACGAGGGCAGGATAAAGTTGGAGGGAACAGACTGGCCATCGTCGTAGGTCGTCTTTCCAACGAGGTGATAGCCGGGGAGGGCGGTGGAGGGCAACGCCGAGCTTCCGTCGGAGTACGAGGTGCCGGACAAGTCATCGCACCACTGGCCGTTGGCGCCGTTCCCGGTAAAACCGTTGGGGCAAAGCGCCCGGTTGGCCGCGTTATCGTTGGTGAAATCGCCAGCCATCATCGCCGGGGTGGGGATGTAGGAGGTGAGGACGTTGGCATTTCCCTGGTCTTGCAGCCATCTCTCATAGCCGCCCCAGAAGAACAGCTTTTTGTGGGTCTTGGGCACATATCCGCCGAAATTGCCGCCCGGATAGTAGTACGACGCGCCGCCCTTGGGCTTATGCTGGTGGTTGCTCTGCCAGTCGTTGGCGTTCATGGCGTCGTTGCGGGCATCGAAGTACGCCTCGCCGTGGTAGTGGTCGGTGCCGGACTTGCTGATGGTGCTGACGACGACCGGGCCAAACTCCTGGTCCGCGCCGAAGTTGGAGGTCAGGACGCTGACTTCCTGCACCATTTCAGGGTTGATGGTCCCGATCGAACCGCCCATGTCACCCGGATCGATGACGTTGACGCCATCCGAGAGCAACTGTTGCGGGCCCCTATATTCCGCGCCGCTCACATTCAATCCGTTGCCGACGGAGCTGGTCTGCGCGGTGACGGTCAGCGCGTTGAACGACGGGCCGTTGCTGAGGCCGTTCGGGGTCTCGACCACGCCGGGGAGCACTTTCAACAACTCCGTTACATCGCGGCCTTCAAGAGCGATGTTCTGAATGTCGCTGTAATCGAGGACATCCGAGCGCGAACCGGTAGTCATTGGGATGATCTGCGCCGCCGCCTGCACGGTCACGCTCTGCGAGGCGCTTCCTACGGCGAGGACGAAATTCGGAACGTCACGCGAGTCGCCCGCATGCAGGACGATCCCGGTAAATTCCCGCGGGATGAACCCCTTCGCGACCGCCTTGACCGAGTAGGTGCCGGGAACAAGGGACGGAAACGCGAAGAAGCCGGCGTCGCTGGTGACCGCCACGCGCGTGTCTTGCGTGGCCTCATTGACTAAAGTGACCTGCGCTCCAGGGACGACCGCTCCGGTGGGATCCTGGACAGTGCCGGAAACCGTGGCCGTGGTCTGCGCGTGCGCGAAGGGTAGGAATACCAAAAGCAGCGCCAAGGCAAGGAATGCGCCCACACTGCGTTTCACAAGGGATAGATCGACGTTCGCAAACGTGCCGAACCCATAAAACTGTTTCATCTTGCCTCCAAAGCCCCAAAGGGGCGGATACTCGCCCAAACTCTAACGATCACGGATAAGCGTAGCCGCGCAAGGCAACCGGCGGAAATTCAGCACCGTCTAAATCGCTTTACTAGGCCGCAGCAATATGTATTCCAATGGAAGGACAGTTGTCAAGGCTTTTTTGGGGTAGCTAAACTGATTTAGTCCCGCGCGGGAGACAAACTTCAACGGACCGTAGGGTCGCCGGCCGGGCAGAGAAAACCCAAAAAAATTAGACAATCGCTTTTCTAGATACGCACCGCAACTGGAGCACCGCGCGCGGGGACCTGCCCGGCGGGAAAATCGGCACGACAACATTTTTTCGCCGTGGCCAACATTACGGACTTTCTCGGGGGAATATCTGGCGAAAATAGGCTGCGGACGAACCCGCTTGAACTCCCACTCACTCCGGCTGCGGCTGTGGCCCGGTAAATGGCGAACAGCAGGGCTGCTGCGACGGAAGGAATTGCATAAACTCAACCCGCACGTCATCCGGATCGTAGAGATTGAGCTGATATTTGCCGTCGCGGCCCATCTGCTTGCGCGAGCCAGGAGAAGGTTTCCAGCCACGCTCCGAGAGTTTGGCAACCACTGTATCGATGTCCACCACTCCCAGAGAAAAATGGTCCACTACGCCCAGCTCGTGACGGCTGGGATTGGCGGGAACGTTGAGCATGTACTCGATCCAGTCGGTGCCATTGGGCACCTGGATGGAGATGAAATCCGTGACGCCGTCTTTCATGCCGCCCCTCCAGTAAGGCGTGAACCCCAGGATTTTTTTATAAAAGCCGTCCTCCGCCGCCGCGCTGTGGACTTGAAACCCAGCGTGGATCATGCGTGAACTGATGGCTCGTGGGGCTGAGGCTGGATGCGAAGGCAGCGGACCGCGCTGGACGAATTCGACCGTGTTGCCTTCTGGGTCCTGCACGCGAAAACTTTGGCTGCCATCGTTCCACCGGGAAACAGAAGCTGGGACAGCGACGCCGTGTTGCGCCAGATACGCGCGCATCCGCTTCGCATCGAAAGTCGCAAATGCGACATATCTGAATGGGTGCTCGTCGGGGCCTTTGGCGGGAAGCACCTCGACCCATTGCCTGGGCACGCCATAGAACCGCAATCCTCCGGGCGCTTCGATCGAAGGTACCGCCGCCCAGCCGAGTGTTTGCACATAGAATGTTCGATCGGACGGAAGGCTCTGTGTCGCCAGGCCGACGCCGGCGATCCCTGTAATCGCCGGGCGCGTCACAACTTTTTTTTGCGCCAAGGCGACCGTACTCATGCAAGCCAGCAATGCAAAACAAAGGAATTTTTTCACAAGAGATCCTAAGACCGTCGATTCGCAACAACCAATTTACAGCATAGTCGTCCGGCAAGCGGACTCGGCCAGGAAATCGTCTGAAACGATTTACAATTGGCTACCTCCGATCTTTTTCCTATATATTGGGTTCGCTCGATTAAGCCCTTGTTCGCGCGCTGCCAGTTTCCCTTGGGAGTATCTTCAATGAATTTACGAGCAGGACTTCTCTATTTTTTGGCGATGACGCTCATCCCTTCGGCAAGCTTTGCCGCTGCCGCTGATTCTCCGGGCGCGCCCCATCAAAACTTCCGGGTCGCTGTGTATATTCCGGTCCAGGTCGTCGAGCACATGAAAGACCGCCAGTGGCTGGAAACTTCCTGGGCGGACATCAACCGTCAGGTCAAGGTCGACAAGGTGTATATCGAGACGTATCGCAGCGGCGTGATTGCCGACGACGCCTTGATCGACAGCGTGAAAAAGTTTTTCCTCGACCGCGGAGTCCAGGTGGGCGGCGGCATCGCATTCGCCGCAGCGGACTCGAAGCAGTTTCGCTCCTTCTGCTACACCGACCCAAAAGAGCGCGCCTACGTCCGCCATGTCTCGGAGCTTACGGCGCGTCATTTCGACGACATCATTCTCGACGATTTTTTCTTCAACAACACCAAGACCGACTCGGACATCGCCGCGAAAGACGGCAAAAGCTGGTCGCAATTCCGCCTGGGTCTAATGGATGAAGTCGCTCAGGACCTGGTGGTGAATGCTGCCCGGGCGGTGAATCCGAACGTAAAGATCACCATCAAGTTCCCCAACTGGTATCCCCATTTCCAGGGTCTGGGATACGACCTGGATAAAGAGCCGAAAATTTTCAACTCCATCTATACCGGGACGGAGACACGCGACCCGGTCGCTACCGACCAGCAACTGCAGCAATATGAGAGCTATCAGATCTTTCGTTACTTTGAAAATATCAAGCCCGGCGGAAACCTCGGCGGCTGGGTCGATACCTACGACATTCGCTACATCGACCGTTACAGCGAGGAACTGTGGGACACGATGCTCGCAAAGGCCCCGGAGATCACGCTCTTTAATTGGGACGCGTTGCTTGTTCCAGCTATACCTGGCGACCGCGACGTGTGGAAGTCTCTGGACACTACCTTCAACTACGACGCGATGCTTGCCTGGCACAAGGATTCCGGCGTGTCCGGTCCGGCGGACATGGCCACCGTGGCTGGATATTCGCTGGCGGAAGCGGATTCCATCGTTAGTCAGTTGGGCCGCCCGATCGGTCTGAAAAGCTACAAGCCGTACCAATCCAGCGGGGAGGATTACCTTCACAACTATCTCGGCATGATCGGAATTCCCATCGATCTATCTCCGACCTTCCCGACAGACGCGGACATGGTCCTTCTGACGGAATCGGCCAAATACGATCCGCAAATTGTCGACAAAATCAAAGGTCAGTTGCGCGCCGGCAAGAACGTTGTGATCACGTCGGGCCTGCTCCACGCGCTGCAAAAATATGGCATTGAAGATATTGTCCAGATGCACGAATCCGGACAAATCCTCGGCATACAAAAATATTGGGGGGCCTTCGGACCGGGAGGCGGGACCGACCTAGGAGAATCCAAAGCCATCCTGGTGCCGAGGATCAGCTTTCTTACCAACGACGCATGGCCGGTTGTGCGAGGGACAGCCAACGGCTACGCGGCCCCGCTGTTGCTGATGGACCGGTATTCAAAGGGGATACTGTTCGTCCTCACCATCCCGGAAAATTTCAACGATCTCTACCGGCTTCCGCAAGCGGTCTTGACCGCCATCAGGAGCTATTTGCTGCAGCAGTTCCCAGTGCAACTGGATGCGCCCAGCCAAGTGAGTCTCTTTGTGTACGACAATGACCATTTTGTCGTGGAGTCGTATCGCGATGCACCGGTCGATGTCACCGTTTCCGTTCTTGGTCGGCACTCACAGGTTCGCAATACTGTCACCGGCGCGGTCGTTGAAGGCGAGCCGGTACCGCCGCGGCCCAAGGGGCAGATGCCTCTGACAGCGGAGCGCACTAGCTTCAAGTTGACAATCCCGCCGCACAGCTTTATCGCGCTGGCGGAACAATAGATCACCGCTCAAAGAGTGCCAGCGGGATGGCATCCGCCATGGCGCGATATCCAGCCGGGGACGGGTGCAGATGGTCGCCGGAATCGTAGCTCGGCAGCAAGTGGTCGGGATGGCTGGGGTCCCGCATCGCCTGGTCGAAATCGACGACGGCATCGAAATGTCCCGGCTCGCGAATCCACTGGTTGACGGCTTGCCGGTCCATTTCATCCCTTGCCGTTGGATGGTAATAGTCGGAGCCGGCATAAGGCAGAATCGTCGCCCCGATCGCTTCAAGGCCATGCGCGTGCGCTCGCAGGACGATCTGCTGGTACGCGCCAAGGATTCGAGCCACCAACGCCTCGTGTTCGGCGATGGGAACTTCACCCAGTCGCGTCAACCCGCCCAGATCGTTCACTCCTTCCAGAACAATTACGTAGCGGACCCCGGTCTGGGCAAGAACATCGCGATTGAACCGCGCCAGAACATTCGGCCCCAGCCCATCCACCAGCAGATGGTTTCCTCCAATGCCCTGGTTCAACACTCCAATCCGGTTTGTCGCCGCGGAACCCTGTAACCGTTCGGCCAGCGCGTCGGTCCAGCGGTCGTTTCCGTTGGTGGTAGTAGCGTGACCGTCCGTAATCGAATCTCCCAGAGCGACGATGGAGGCCCCGTCCGCGGGTCCCGTCACATCGACGCCCGCAATCTGATACCAGTGATCGACCTTCGTGGCATTGGGCAGCTCGGCGGCGGCAACCATGTCGCCATGGACAACATACGAAGTGGAGCGTGAGCCGGGATGACCCGTCTGCCGCGCAGGCGGTTCCTGCAGATGGAAACTGATCGCCAGATTGGAGAGCGGCGCTACTGGATAGTCGATCGGGTCGGAGATATACTCCGCTCCTGCGGGGACAATCACCGACGGACTTCCCGCGAACGTGAGCGCCTTGTCGGTCGCCACATCGATTTTGTCGCTGGCGGGCGAAATCGGACTCGCGATGTGGACCGAATCGATGCGCAATGGGGCTGTGCCAAATGCATTCGACAAGTGCACCCGCAGCCGCGCGCCGCCAACGGATAGGCGCACAATCTGGCGCAGCGTCGCATCGCGCAGCTCGTCTGGAGGAAGCGCATTTGCCGGCTCAGGAATCTGTTGCGAGGCAGCCCACGACCCCACCCAATGCACTGTAGCCGGCGCATCCTGGGCGAAACATGGCAGCAGCGCGAACGCGGACAGCCATACGGCAAGCGTGAAGGTGACTTGATGTCTAAATCGCATTAGAGTTGATCGTTTCCTGTACGTGGACTAGGATAGCCCTTGTTTCAGCCACGGCCAATACTTTTCCGGAGAATCCAGTGCGTATCCGCCCATCGGCCCAAGCAAGCCGTCTCTTCTGCTTCTACCTGGCCTTCGCCGTCAGCGCAGTCTGCACAACCGCTGCCCAGCAGCATATCTCTTCCAACGGTACCGGCGCGTTTGCGACAGGACACTACCGCAGTCTCTTCCGCGAAGCCGGGCACTCGCAGCCGCGGATCGATGCGAAAATCAACGCTGCATTCGATCAGCTTTTCCACGGCGATCCCAACACGCAGGCGGTGTATTACGTCACCGGAAAAAATGCCGATGGTCCACTCGCCTACATCACCGACGTCGCCCATCACGATGTGCGCACCGAAGGCATGTCGTACGGCATGATGATCTCTGTCCAGCTCAACAAGAAGGCCGAGTTCGACGCGCTGTGGAACTGGGCCAGGACCTACATGTACATCGGCGATCCGAAACATCCTTCCTACGGATATTTCTCGTGGTCGTGCAAACCCGACGGCACGCCGAACGAGGAGACGCCGGCGCCCGACGGAGAAGAATATTTTGCGATGTCTCTCTATTTCGCTTCCGCGCGCTGGGGAAACGGCCCCGGAATTTACAATTACAAGGCCCAGGCGGACGCGATCCTGACCAACATGCGCCACCATCCCGTCATGTCTGGACCCACGAAATTCGGCCCGCGCACGGTCGGCAGCATGGTGACCGAACAGTACAAGATGATTCGCTTCGTTCCGGGCATTGGCCGGGGCGACTTCACCGACCCTTCGTATCACCTTCCGGCCTTCTATGAATTGTGGTCGCGCTGGGGGCCGGAGCCCGACCGCGCTTTCTGGGCGGAAGCCGCTACTGTCAGCCGGAATTTCTTTGAGGCAACGACGAACCCGAAAACAGGCCTCGCCCCGGATTACGCCAACTTCGACGGCACCCCGCACGGTACCAGGTGGAACCCCATGGCTGCCAATTTTTCCTTCGATGCGTGGCGGACAGCCGGCAATTGGTCCGTCGATTGGTCCTGGTGGGGAAAGGCGGCGGCCGAGCGGCAACTGAGCGATCGCATCCAGAAGTTTTTTCTTTCCCAGGGAATCGCAAAGTATGGAGACCAGTACACGCTCGCTGGCCGCGAACTGGAAGCTCGCCACTCAACCGGCCTGGTGTCGACCAATGCAGTCGCCAGCCTTGCAGCCACCGGCCCACAAGCAAAACAATTTGTTCAGGCGCTTTGGGACGCGCCCATTCCTTCCGGCGAGCAGCGATACTACGATGGAATGTTGTACATGATGAGCTTGTTGCATTGCAGCGGAGAATTTCGCATCTGGACCCCGAAATAATTCCCTCAGCCGAAATCGCATGGTTCCGAATTAAGGTTCGTCCAACGCGCAAACAGGAGAGCAATGGCGATGACGATTGGCCCAGGATCTGCTTTCGCCTTGAAAATGGCCCGTCTACAGATTTTGTTGTCGCTCGCTTTTCTGCTCTGCAGCGGTACTGTCTCGGCGTTCACTCTCGGCGACGCTCCATACATTGAATACGCCGCCAGTCCGGGCAGCTTCACGATTGTGCAGCACGCGCGCGCGGCGACGATTTATGTCGACGCGAATGACCACGCCGGAGTCGTCCGCGCAGCCCATGACCTGCAATCGGACGTCCGCCGCGTCACCGGATGTGTCCCGAACATTACGAACGCCGCCCCCTTCCCTGCCAACGTAATTCTCATCGGCACCATCGGCAAGAGCGCAATCGTCGACCGGCTGATCCAGAACAAGAAAATCGACGTAGATGAAATTCGCGGCAAATGGGAATCGAACCTGATTCAGGTGGTCGCGAATCCGCTGCCCGGAATCCGCAGCGCTCTGGTGATTGCCGGAAGCGACAAGCGCGGAACAATTTTCGGAATCTATGATGTCTCGGAACAGATTGGCGTATCTCCCTGGTATTGGTGGGCAGACGTTCCCGTCGCGCATCGCGACGCGTTGTTCGTCAAACCCGGCAGGTATGTGGAAGGCGAACCGGCGGTGAAATATCGCGGCATCTTTCTCAACGACGAAGCGCCTTCGCTGACTGGATGGGTCAACGAGAAGTATGGCGGCTTCAACCATTATTTTTATGCGCGCGTATTTGAACTGCTGCTCCGCCTGAAGGCCAATTACCTGTGGCCGGCGATGTGGAACAACGCGTTTTACGCAGACGACCCGCTGAATGGAAAGCTGGCGAATGACTATGGCATCGTCATGGGCACCTCCCATCACGAACCCATGATGCGCGCCTGGTTCGAATGGCGGCAGCACGGTGTCGGTCCGTGGGATTACTCGACGAACGCGGCAAACCTCCAAGCCTTCTGGGAATACGGGATCCAGCGCGGTCGAAACTGGGAAAGCACGGTCACGGTCGGAATGCGCGGCAATGGCGACGAGCCCATGTCGCCGACCGACAATATCGCGTTGCTGGAAAAGATCGTCGCAGCGCAGCGAAAGATCGTCGCGAATAATCTGACTCCTACGCTTGCCGCCGATCCGCAAGTCTGGGCCCTCTACAAAGAGGTCCAGAGCTATTACGAAAAAGGTATGCGCGTCCCCGACGATGTGACCCTGCTATGGAGCGACGACAACTGGGGGAATCTTCGCAGGCTGCCAACTCCTGCTGAGCGGAAGCGTGCCGGCGGCGCAGGAATTTATTACCACTTCGATTATGTTGGCGATCCACGCTCCTATAAATGGCTCAATACCTACCCCATCGCCAAGGTATGGGAGCAGATGGATCTGGCCCACGACTACGGGGCCAATCGTATTTGGGTGGTGAATGTCGGCGACCTGAAGCCGATGGAATTCCCCATCGAGTTCTTTCTCGATTACGCCCGCGATCCCAGTCGCTGGAACCAGGACAATCTTTCAACGTATACGAAATTATGGGCGGCGCGAAATTTTGGGCCGGAACATGCCGCGGAGATTGCCGACCTCATTTCGAAGTACACCAAGTACAACGGACGACGAAAGCCCGAGCAACTGGAACCGGACACATTCAGCCTTGTCAATTTCCAGGAGGCTGACCGCGTTTCCTCCGACTGGCAATCCATCGCGAAACAAGCCGAACAAATTCAGCAGGAACTTCCCCCCGCGTACCGCGATGCGTTCTTTGAGCTGGTCCTCTATCCCGTTAAAGCGTCGGCCATCGTCAACCAGCTATACATTGCCGCGGGAGAAAATCATCTCTACGCCACCCAGGGCCGTGTCAGCGCCAACGATCTGGCGAATCGTGCCCGCGCGCTGTTTGCGGAAGACGCCGCGCTTTCCGCTGAGTACAACCATCAGCTTGCCCATGGGAAATGGGACCACATGATGGACCAAACGCATATCGGTTATACCTTTTGGAACCAACCGCCGCTCAACGCCATGCCAGCCGTTCAAGAGGTACAACCTGCCGTCGGTCCCAGGATGGGAGTCGCTGTCGAGGGTTCCGCCATCGCATCCGACCGTTCGCGCCATTTGTCGCTGCCGACATTCGATGTCTACAACCGGCAGACGCGATTCATCGATGTTTTCGACGAAGGAGACCAGCCGTTTGCGTACACTGTGCGCGCCGATCGTCCCTGGATTGCGGTGACTCCCGATCATGGAACCGTCGCAAAAGATCAGCGGCTGCTGGTTCGCATCGATTGGAGCCAGGTCCCAGCCGGAGAAACCTCGGGCACAATTTTCATCTCCCAGCGCAACGGATCGACCCTCGCAGTGCATCTGCTGGCGTCGAACCCCGCAACACCTTCGCGGAACGACCTACAGGGCTTTGTCGAGAGCAATCGTTATGTCTCGATCGAAGCCGCTGACTTCGCCAATCGGACCAGCCAAGGCGCAGTGCATTGGAGCAATCTTCCCGACTTCGGCGAGACGCTCTCCGGAATGACGATCTTTCCGGTGACCGCGCCGAGTGTTTTGCCCCCTCAGCCCGCGGCGTCGCTCGAATACAAAATGTATCTGTTCGATCCCGGCACCTACCAGGTCGAGGCAATTCTGGCCCCCACGCTCAACTTCGTGCCCGGACGCGGACTCCGCTACGCCATCTCGTTCGACGATCAACCGCCTCAGGTTGTCGATGCGCTGGCCGACGATTCAGAGAAAGCCTGGGCGACTGCGGTCAGCGACGGCGTTCGCAAAGTGACATCGACGCTGTCGGTGGCGCAACCCGGCTATCACACATTGAAATTCTGGATGGTCGATCCGGGAGTCGTGTTGGAAAAGCTCGTCGTCAGCCAGGGTCGGGTCCCGTCCAGTTACCTTGGACCGCCAGAGAGCTATCGCCATCTGCACCTGGTCGAATCCAACCTGAAGTAGAAGGGGACGCATGTTGAAAATGCGCTACCCGCTGTAATTGTCTGCCTTGTTGTTTGCCGCGATGGTTGCCCGCCCACCCGCGCTGGCGACGGCCCAGGCCGCAAAGGCGGAGGCAAGTGCCTTGCCGCCTCCCATGCACCTCTCCTCCCAGCAAGACCACCAGCGAACGTCAACGCAGTGTCAACTGTTTGTCGATAACTGGAATATGCGGCAGATCCCGGACGACACTCACCGCGCGGATCAATTCATTCCTTGTCGTTTCTGCCAGAGTATCGAGGTCGCCACCTTTGAAATAGACCAATGCCTTCAAGCACTCGCTGGGTTGAAACGCTAGACCAAACAGAGCGCGGGCTGCCGCCAAGCCCCTCTCAAGCGGAAGGCCGCTATGGAGAAGGGCCGCGATATCGAGATAATCCTTAGCTTCGACACGCTGAAGCAAGACTTTGACCTTGGTGGCGAGGAGATCCTCGAACGAAGCCACTTGCGCGACGCCGTCATCCGTCCATTGCGGTTCAGCGACACGTCCGAATGTAATGGAGCCGAAGAACGACAGCTTCACAGGCCGTTCATCCGTTGCATAAGGAAATGCAAGCGCAGTGAAGGTATCCGAGCTCTCCTGCACTACCTGGGCGGTGCGAAGAAACGGAAACATGTCCTCAAGCATGGAGCGTTGCAACGGACGCTCAGTAAAGAAATCGAAATCGATCGAGGTACGGTGCCCCAGGCGCAGCGCAATCGCTGTCCCTCCATAGAGGACGAAACCGAGGTCTGCAGCGGGACGGAGTTCTGGCCATAACCGCAGCTGCGCCTCAGGCAATATGCCAAAATGCGCGGCAAGGGACTCCATCAGACGGTCCTCCGCTCAGGCAAAGCGGGCACCCGGCCCGGTTCACACAGGCCAAGCCTGTAGTGCCAGTAACTCCATGACTTCTCATTGAACTGTCCGGCTTCGGCTCGACGGAGCAGCTCGCGCAGATATTCCTCATCCACCTCGCGTACAAGAACCTGGACGTCGTCATAGTCCCCGATATTCATGATCTGGGCGACGATCCGCTCCGGACGCCGAACGGCCTCCTCAGGCGTTTTCCACCAAATGTATTTCGCCGCCCACCGCAGCAATACCTCTATCTTCAATGGCTTCATGAACTTTCCTTTATGCCGTCTCCAGGTGAGATCGCTTACGGCTTGAAAGAACCCTCTCCTTCTTGAGGATCGCTTACATTGACTGCGCCTCGGAAATCGCACGGTCCCTCAGTCGGAAGTCCAGGGCTTGAGGCGTAAGAACGTCTACCGGGACTCCAAGCAAAGTGCGCAACTGGCATCGCATCTCCCCGATATCGAGGACAGACGTCTCCGGCGTGGGATCAACGAGAATATCAAGATCGCTTTGCTCGGTATCCTCTCCGTGGAGGACCGACCCGAAGGTTCGCGGGTTCTTCGCGCGGCAGGATTCCACAATGCGGCGGATCTCGTCCCGATGTAAATGCAGAGCCTCAGACCGTCGCATGGAATCCTCCTGCTTCTATTATTACCCGGCTATCTCCAGTTCGCATTCTCAAAGCCGCTGTCCACGCGGCCGCGCCATTGCAGAAGCGACGTAGAGTGTCGCGCAAACTTAATCGCTCGGCTCGGTCCAGTTTTCGATATTGAGTCCCTGGACACGGCCAAATTCCCGAGTGTTGTCGGTCACAAGCGTGAGTCCAAGACAACGGGCATGTGCCGCGATGAAAAGATCGTTCGCGCCGATCATGGTCCCATGCAGTTTGAGATCGGCGCGAATCTGGGCATAGTGGAGGGCAGCTTCGTCGGGAAAATCCAAAACCTCGACATATCGCAGATATGCGTCGAGCGCGGCCTGGTTCTGTTGCCTTCGTGGAGATACCTCGACGCCATACATGAGTTCGGACTTGGTGATGACGGAGATACAGACATCGCCGACAGGGACGCCTGGAAGTCTACGCAGAACAGCGGCGTCGGAACGCTTCATGATGTACGACGATATGTCGGTATCGAGCATGTAGACGGCCATCAGAGTTCGCGCTCCTGGACGGGCAGATCCTGAAGCTCCTCCAGGAATTCTTCCGAGGCCACCGGACCCGAAGTCAGATAGGTCGACCAGTCCTTTGGGCGAGCGGAAAGGATCACTTCGTCTCCCTGTTTACGAATGAACACCTCAGCAGTAGTGAATTGGAACTCCTTTGGGAGCCGAACCGCCTGGCTCCGGTTGTTCATGAAGATCTTGGCTGTACGTTGCATGGCGTCCTCCCAGCGAAGCATGGCATATACATTAGTATATGCCAAGAGCCGAATCAGCTAGAGCAGAACTATG
>JAJYVR010000019.1 GCA_021791935.1 Acidobacteriota bacterium | reverse complement strand
GGGAACAAGAGCGCCGGATTTCTCGCTGCCGGACGTGATTTCCGGCAAGACGGTGACGCGCGACCAGGTTGCGGGAACGCGCGGATTGCTGGTGATGTTTCTGTGCGCGCACTGCCCGTTCGTGCAGCACGTCAACCATGAACTGGCGCGGCTGGGACGCGACTACGCAGGCCGCGGCCTCGGCATTGTCGCGATCTGCAGCAACGATGCAGACGCCTATCCCGACGACGCTCCGCCGGGGCTGCGTGCCCAGGCGGTCGAGTTCGGCTTCCCGTTTCCTTATCTGTACGACGAGACGCAGGAGGTTGCGCGGGCCTTTCAGGCGGCCTGCACGCCGGAGTTTTTTCTTTTCGACGCGGACAAGAAACTTGTGTACCGCGGTCAACTCGACGGCAGCCGTCCGGGAAATGGAATCGCGGTCGATGGCTGCGATCTGCGCGCGGCGGTGGAGAGCGTGCTGGCGGGAAAGCCGGTTGCGGCGGAGCAGCAGGCCGGCATCGGGTGCGGGATTAAGTGGAAGAAGGGCAACTAGAGCACACAATGCGCAGACGAGAAAGATGACGGCGAAGGCGATCCAATTCGATATCGTTACAGTGTTTCCGCAGTTCTTTGAGGGGCCGTTCGGTTTCGGAGTGCTGGGTCGCGCCATCGATGAGGGGCGGGTCCGCGTCAGCATTCACAATTTGCGCAACTTTACGACGGACCGGCACAAGACGGTCGACGACCGGCCGTTTGGCGGCGGCGAGGGGATGGTGCTGAAGCCGGAGCCGATGTTTCGCGCCGTCGAGTCGTTGGGGATCACTGCAAAGGACGCGCGTGACACGACTCGGGAGCGGGTGGTGCTGTTGTCCGCGCAGGGCAAGCCCTTTACGCAGGCGATTGCGCGGGAGTTGGCCCAAGTAGAGAGAATCGTGTTCTTGTGCGGACGCTACGAGGGGGTGGACGAACGGGTCAACGACCTGCTGGCCGACACTGAGCTTTCGATCGGCGATTATGTGATCTCCGGCGGAGAATTGGCCGCTGCGGTGATTGTCGATGCGGTCAGTCGATTGTTGCCGGGCGTGCTGGGGAACGAGGATTCCGCCCGCTATGAGAGTTTCGCGGCTGAATCCAGTGCGCCGGTGAGGGTCTCGACAACGCCGGAAGGAGAAACGCCTGGCGACAGGCCGCCGCCGCGATCGACCTGCGATTCTGGAGGGCTGCTCGATTACCCGCACTACACGCGGCCGCCGGAGTTTCGCGGAGCCGAGGTCCCAGCGGTGCTGAGTTCCGGCAACCATGAAGACATTCGCCGCTGGCGACGCCGGCAATCGCTGGCGAAGACGCTGCAGAATCGCCCGGATTTATTGGCTGACGCTTCCTTGACGGAAGAAGACCGCGCTGTGCTGGAAGAGATGCGTCATGGGAAATGACATTTCCGACAAGGCCCGGGCAGAACAGACGCCAGTGGAGCAGGACTTTCTCGGCGGCGAGATCGGGACCGGCCTGGGACTGTGGGTGTCGGCCGACATCGTGGAAAAGCATCGAGGCAGCATGCATGTTCGAAGTCGAGTGCAGCCGGGAAAAAGCGGGACAACATTTTACGGTGATTCTTCCGTATTCCGAGCTGCGGGGTCGAGTGAATTGCGTCTTCAAAAACAAGACGAAATCGCCGATTCCATGTACACTGGTGTTTAGCGCTATAACTCAATTTTCTATTTAGAGCAGGAACTATTTTATGTCGATTCATCCCGTGATGCAGCGTCTTGCCGCCAAGCTTCAGCGCACCGATCTTCCGAATTTTGCTCCGGGCGATACGGTCCGCGTCCAGGTGAAGATCAAAGAAGGCGACAAAGAGCGCGTGCAGGCCTTTGAAGGCATCGTGATTGCGCGCAAGAACGGCGCGGAAGGCAGCTTCACTGTCCGCAAGATGAGCTTCGGCCAGGGTGTCGAGCGTATTTTTCCCTTGCATTGCAAGGTGGTCGAGAAGGTGGAAAAAGTGCGCTCGGCCCGCGTGCGACGTTCCAAGCTGTTCTATCTGCGGGCCCTGCGCGGCAAGGCCGCGCGCCTGCGCGAAGCGGATTCCATTCACGCCAAGTAAGACTTGGGTCAGTTCCAGAAGAATTCAAGGGCCGCACTCCTGCTGAGGGATGCGGCTTTTGTCGGTCTTGCCGGCGTCCGCTGAAGACGTATCCTGTCTCAACCTAATTCCGGCGCAGAATACGGTTGCGGCATGGTGTCCTGTGCCTGTTGAATGCGTAGGGACTGACATGGATCGACCCCTGAAATGGGCGATCGATATCGCCGATGGCAACAAGAGCGAGAGAGACCGGCAGGCTGAGAGCAACAATCGGCGCGAAATGCAGCACAACGTTTTCACGACCAATCAAGCAGGAAGAAGCGATCGCGATCCTTCCGCCCATGACCAGGGCCGGCCATCGGGTGGTCGGCATCTCGGTCTTGCTCTCCAGAAGACGAACGCGGCGATGTTCGGTCATGCTACGGAGTTCAAGCATTCCCTGACGCGGGCTGGCCTGTTGCGCCAGAGTCCCCGCCGAAGCGCGCGCTGCGCTCGCCCACATTTCATAATGTATTGTTGACCGGCGTAACGCTTGTAGATTGCGCCCGCCGGGGCACGATTTCGGTGCAAAAGAGCAAAATTGTTTCGCGTTCTCCACATGCGACCCTGGCGCTACACTCGCTGTAGATGCCAGTGGAAAGTCAGACCCGCTCCGCGGAACCGGAGACGCCGCGATCGAAGCAAGCGGAAAAGATGCGCTACCTGCGCACGCTTGTCTGCGGCGAGAAGCACGAACGGGCGGCGCGGCTGCAGGGAGCTACGGCGATCGCCGGCGTGGATGAAGTCGGACGGGGAGCATTGTTCGGGCCGGTGGTTGCCGCGGCGGTGATTCTGCCAGAGAAAACGCGCATTCGCGGCGTGCGCGACTCCAAGCAGTTGTTGCCGGAGGAACGCGAGCGCCTGGACGTTATTATCCGCAGTCGAGCGATCGCGGTAGCCATTGGGTTTGCGGATGCGGCCACCATCGATGCCATCAATATCCGGTGCGCTTCGCATCAGGCTATGCTGGCGGCCATCGCGCAACTTGTTCCGCAGCCGGATTTTTTGTTGATCGACGCCGAGCGGCTGGACACGCCGTGCAGGCAGCAGGCAATCGTCCATGGAGACTCCATCAGCATCTCGATTGCTGCCGCATCGATTGTCGCGAAGGTCTATCGCGATGCATGGATGTGCCGCTACCACGAGGAATATCCGCAGTACGGTCTGGCTTCGCACAAGGGCTACGGTACCGAGGAACATTTGCGCACGCTGGCCGAACATGGGCCGTGTCCGCTGCATCGAACCACATTCGAGCCGGTGCGAAGAGCGATCGAACTGCGCGGAAATTGCTAGGCGGCGACGGAGACCTTTTGTTTGCGCAAAGTTTCTTTTGCCGACCATACTGCGCGCGCCAGCAGCAGCACGGCGAGCACCAGCGTCACCTTCCAAGGAGTTCGCACGCCGGTTTTTACAATCCACCAGTAGTGGATGACACCGGCAGCGGCGGCAACGTAGGCCAGGCGATGCAGCATCGTCCAGCGCCTGCCTCCCAGTTTGCGAATCGACCATGTGGTGGAGGTGGCGGCCAGCGCGAACAGGCAGGCGTATCCCAGCATCCCCATGGTGATGAAGGGTCGCTTCCCGATGTCATGCAGCATTTCATGCGCGTCGAAGTTGGAGAAGAGCCACACATAGGTCGTCAGATGCAGCGTGCCGTAGAAGAAGGCAAACAGCCCGAACATGCGCCGAAAGCGAATGAGCCAGGCAAGGCGGCTGCTCAGTCGGCGCACCGGTGTGATGGCGAGCGAGATAAGCAGAAAGTAGAGCGTCCAGAATCCGGTAGCGTGGGTAATGGTCGCCACCGGGTCCGGGCCTAGCGTGTTGGTGAATCCCTGGTAGATCAACACTCCCAGCGGAACCATGCAAGCGGGAAACACTACGAATTTGAGCGCAACGAGAAGGCGTCTGGACATGGGCGGGCGAGTTCAGAAGTTTTTGCGTAGGTCCATTCCTGCATACATGGACGCGACCTGGTCGCCGTAGCCGTTGAACATCAGCGTGGGCTGGCGGGCTTTCCAGAAGGGCGCGCCGATGACGCGCTCATATTTCTGGCTCCATCGCGGATGATCGACGTTTGGATTGACGTTGGAATAGAATCCATACTCGTTGGGCGCGGACTCATTCCAGGTGGTGCGCGGCTGTTTTTTTACGAAGCGAATCTTGACCAGGGACTTGGCCGACTTGAAACCGTATTTCCACGGCAACACAATGCGCACGGGAGCGCCGTCCTGGTTGGGCAAGGTCTGCCCATAGAGTCCGAAGGTGAACAGCGTCAGCGGGTTCATGGCTTCATCCATGCGCAGGCCCTCGGAATAAGGCCAATCGAGATTGACAGAGTATATCCAGGGCTCTTCTTTCGGATCGTCGAGCGAGAGAAATTGCACATAACGCGCGGAGCTGAGCGGCTCGCATTGCTTGATGAACTCGGAAAACGAGTAGCCGATCCAGGGAATCACCATGCTCCACGCCTCGACGCAACGATGACGATAGACGCGCTCCTCCAGGGGATGCATCTTCATCAATGCGTCGATGTCGAATTCCTTCTTGCTTTTCACTTCGCCCTCGACCTTTACGCTCCACGGACTGGTCTTGAGACGCCATGCGTTATGCGAGGGGTCCGTCTTGCCGGTGCCGAATTCATAAAAATTGTTATAGGTGGTGATGTCTTCAAAGGAGGTTGGCGTCACTCCAGTAGTGGAATACTTGCTGGGAACTGTCGCCAGCTTTTCGGTGGCATGGACAGCTTCGCGGGGCGAAGCGATGTTTTTCAGACGGTCCGCGCCGAGCGCAGCCACGCCCACGGCAGCGGCCGCAGTCATGAACTTGCGGCGATCCATGTAGTCGGACTTTGACGTGATCTCGGACGACGGAATATCGGACGGCTTACGAATCAGCATGGGTCGCTCCCTTTCCTACAGTTCGCCCTTACCCTTATTAGACAGAAGCAGGTAGATGTTTGGCTCACTATTTTTTAGAAGGTGAGGCGGCAGGTTTCAGATGGTGAACATTTCTATCGCGGAATCGACGATGTGGCTTCAATGGAAGCTACGGATCCACGATTCGGCGAGAAGGGAAGCTGCTTATACCAGTTATGGAAGAAGCGCATCAAGGGCCGCTCCACCGCAAGATAGCAAAAGACGCCAACGGCGACGCATACAAGCAGACAGAGCAAGACGCCCACATCGCCACCCCAATGGTCGAAAAAGCGCCAGAAGTGTTCGACCATGCTGCGCGCCGGGTTCGTACACAGATAGATGGAATAGGAGGCGTCTCCGAGGAACACGAGCAACCGGGCCGGTATGGATTGCATGGCCGGACGCCACAGGACCGCTCCCAGCACGAGCAGGCCGGATGGCACGCCCCAGACGCCCACGCGCAACCAGCCGTCCAGACCGGCCAGAATGGAGTTCGCCTCGCTGGCATTGCCGTAGCCGGTAAAGATCGTCGCCGCCAGTGCGATCGCCGCCAGACCAGCCAGCCAGGACCCGATGGAGCGAGCCCGACGTGCCGCAGGGAGAGGCAAGTTGGAACGATTTTCGGCAGCCAGCGCCGCGATTCGCATGACCGCTTGCGCGATGAGGCATCCGAAGAGAAATTCCAATGCAACGGGATTCGCCCAAATCACCAATAGTGGACGGTGAATGCCGACAATTGCGCCCAGCGCTACCATGGTCGCCAGAAACGCCACGGTGTTGCGGACCGGTTGGCGCGGCGATACGCGCATCCACAGGGCCAGCACAAGGTAGAAATAAATTTCAAAGAGAAGACTCCATCCCAGCGACAAAATCAGTGGAGGCACGGGATAGTGCCATCCCGGCAGGAGGAACAGGGTCGGAAGCCAGGGCACCTGACGCCAGAGGACCGGATATCTGCCAAGCTGCGCTTCCAGAACAATGACAACGGTCAAAATCCAATAGAGAGGAAAAATTCGCGTAAAACGGCGGGAAAGAAATGTCCGTGCGGAGGGTCGATTGCCGGCAGCGGCGCTAGCGGCGACCAGCGAAACGATACAACCGCTGATGACGAAGAAAATATCGAGTCCACAGGCGCCGAAGCTCTTCAAATGGAAAAACGCGGCTTGTTTCGGGCTCGAATGGTAGCCTGCCGCGACAATCGAGTGGGTCCAGACCACCAACAGGACGGCGACGGCGCGAAGTCCCTGGACGATGTCAATTTTGCCCACTGAGGCAGCAGTCAGTTCGCGCGGCGCGGGTGCGGGATGGGCGGCCATAGGAATGTTTATAGGTGGTATTGTTCTTGCTTGCATGGCAAACGCCGTGTCAACTTGCGAACAGCCGCTCCTGCTCCGTCAAGTCCTGCTTGCGCCGGTTGCCGGCATGGATGACGGCCACAATCTCGACCGACTGCAAGGCGGAGCGGGGAACGAAAATCCGTTGCGTATTCGATCGCATGTCGGGCGGAGTGAACTGGATGCCTTCCGGTTCCAGCAGGGAAAGGTCGTTGCTGGCCAGGCCTTCCAGTTCGTCGCCGTCTCTCATCCTCATGCGAATCCATAGGCCGGGGGTGCGTGGACGCGAGGTGAAATTCCGCCGAACCAGCCGTTCCGGATCGGTCGTGTCGCCATTGGGAAATTCGCGCACGAAGCACATCATTTTTACTTCCTGCAGCGTCATGGCGAGCACTTTGCCGGTCATGTCCAGCAATTCCAACTGGCCGTCATGGGCAAAGCCCTGGGGATCGACGTAGCCGGAATGCCACTCACGGCTGAACTTCCGTACGATCACCTTTTTCCGACTTGATCCTGAAACTGCCACTCTGTGCTCTCCAAGACAACGTGCAAAAAGCAAGGCGTGCAACTGCACGATCTCGACTTCGAGCGGGCTTCCACGGTTTCCGGCACCGGAACAACGATCCAGCGCGGCGGCGTTTTCAAACGGAAAAGCTGCGCGAAGGTCCAATTCCGCTGGGCACACCTGCCGCGGAACCACCTCTAGCCAGGATTGTCGCATGAAGCGCAATGGACGCAGCGCTTATTGTGCAATGGGCTGGATAAACAGCTTTCGATATGGTAGTATAGACCATTGTGCGCGCGACATCGTCGCCTACATCTAATTGAAAATACTGGCTTTAGTGGCACAACTAAGAGGCTGCTGGCCGAGGCGCAAAACTGGGCATGCCCGATTATATCCAATTGCTTGAATCCAAGCTTTCTCCGAACGAAAAACAAGCACTCAACGCCATGACCGACGTGGCCCGCGCCCGGCAAATCACGGTATTTCTGACCGGCGGTGCGGTCCGGGACATTGTCAGCGGCGCTTCGGTGCGCGATCTGGACATTACGGTCCAGGCGAACCCGTTGAAATTCAAAAAAGACCTGGAGCGCGCCGGTTTCACCATTACCGGGGAGCATGAACCTTCGCAGACGCTGTATCTGCGATTTGGCAAGCAGGCGCGGATGGAGATTTCCGCCGCTCGAACGGAGACCTTTCCCAAGCCAGCTCGGCCGGAACACACTCCCGCAGGCATTCTGGACGATCTGCGGCGACGCGACTTTACCGCGAATGCCATGGCGCTGTCGCTGAACGAAGGCTCCTGGGGACTGTTGCTCGATCCTTTGAACGGGACAGCGGACATCTCCGCCCGACAATTGCGCCTGGTGAACAATTACGGATTTCTGGAAGATCCCATTCGCCTTGTGCGCGCCGTCCGCCTGATGTCGCGTACTGGTTGGGAGATGGAAGAGCGCACCAAGGCGCGCTACGACAATGCCAAGGACGAGGGTGCGATCGACGCCATTACGGCGGTGCAGCGCGGATATGAACTGGAAGAGATTGGGTACGAAGAAGAGCCGCTGCAGGTATTGAAGGCGCTGGAGTCGGAAGGGTGGCTGCAACATTTATCGCCCGCCTGGACGGCCCGCTCCGCCGATGTGCAGGGACTCGATCGCCTGCATGAGCGATATGTGCAGCTATTGATGGCCGGATTGCATCCCGATCCCTCCGCGGCGCAGTTTCGGCTGCTGACGGCGAAACTTTCGCCCGGTCAGTTGTCCGTGCTGAAAAAGACATTTGTGCGCAGCGACCTGATTGCGGAATCGAACGCGCTGGACGCGGAAGCCAAGCACCTGCTACAGAAAATGACGGCGAAGGATGCCTCCAAGCCCTCGCAGTTATGGAAATTGCTGCACAGCGCGAAGCCAGAGGCGGTGCTGTGGCTGTTCTTTAGCAATAAGACGGCTGCCGTGCAAAACAAGTTCGAGAATTTCTTCACCAAGTGGCCGGAAGCGCGCCAAAAAATTCCCAATTCAATTTTGCAGGACATGCGGATTCTACCCGATGTGGAAGGCTACGACGAATTGCTGGATAAGCTGACCTTCGCGTTTATGGATGGGGAGCTGCCAACGGACGAGACGGTCCGCAAGTTCGCGGAGCCGTATTCTCCGCCGGCGCCGCCGCCGCCGGTGATTGTGCGCCGCAGCCGCACCGTGAAGCGCTTGACCGAGCCGAAGAAGCCGAAAGGCAGAAAAACCGCGAAAAACGCGGCCCAGCCTCAGAGTGGAGATTTGAGCCTGGCTGCCGCAGGAGAAGCGGTCTCTCCAGCGGCAGTTGCTGAGAAGGCGAGCGTGGGCAAGGGGGCCGCAGGCAAGCCTGCTGCGGCGAAGGCGGAAGCAGAGAAAACATCGGCAACACAGGCGGCAGGGAAGTCAGCCGTCAAGCCTGAGCCCGTGAAGAAACCCGAGAAGGCTGCCAAGGCATTGCCGGCTGCGAAGGCTTCTGGAAAGCCGACTGCAAAAGCGAAGCCGGAAAAGACGAAGGCCACAGGGAAGGTCGCGACGAAAACCAGCCCAAAGCCTAGCGGAAAGACCGTGCCGGTGAAGGGGAAAGCCCAAAAGGCGGCGATTGCCGCCAAGGCCCACGGCAAGGAAGGCAAGGCGGCCCGCGTGAGACCGCAGCCGGTTGCGAAGAAGTTCGTCCATCCGTCCGCAAGCGTTCGCGGCAAGACCAAGGCCTCCGCCAAAACGGCGCATCGTCCGATCACGAAGAAGGCGGCGTTGAAGCCGAAGCCTGCCGGCAAAACCGCGAAAAAAGCCGGCGTCGCGGTTGCGACGAAGCCAACCGTAAAGGCCGCCAGCCGACCCGCATCCAAGACGGCATCAGAAAAATCGGCGGCGAAGTCGAAGCCGAAGCCGAAGAAAAAATCCGGCAAGTAGCGGGACCCAATCCGCAGCCCGCAAAAGCCTTCGCAGCGCCGGATGCATCCGGTTTTCGGCAAGGCGGTCCCTCTAATCGCCGCTTCCGTCCGCCATGGCCGTGAGCGGTTCCGCCGGAAGAATACCCATATCGCGATAGATCGGACGAATATGCAGGCGGATGTTCGGCAATTGAGCGGTAAACCATCCCGCCCCGAGAATGCAGAACGCGCCGGTGATCATCAGCGTGACGGGAGCGCCCACCAGGTGGGCCAGGCCGCCGGCCAGCAGACTTCCGAAGGGCGCCATGCCGACGAAGGCCATGGTGTAATAGCTCATCACGCGGCCGCGCTTGTCCTCTGGAACGACGGTCTGGATGATGGTGTTGCTGGCCGCCATTCCCATCATCATGCCGAAGCCGGTGACGACCATCAGAACCAATGAGAGCCACAGCAGCCGCGACATTCCGAATGCCACGAGTGCCGCGCCAAACACGGCGGCGGAGACGGCAATAACGCGTCCCAGTCCGAGCACGGATTTCCGGAAGGCCAGGGAAATTGCGGCCCCCAACGCGCCCGTCCCGACCGCGCCCATCAGAAAACCAAGCGTATGCGGGCCGCCATGCAGGACTTTCGCCGCGAAAATCGGCATCAGCACGGTGAAGGGCATTCCCATCAGGCTGACGACCGCAAACAATAGAAGAATGGTCCGCACTGGAGCAAATTGCGAGACGTAGGTCCAACCTTCCTTCAACTGCGCAATCATCGGCACAATCGCAGACGCGACCGCAAAATTCGGCAGGCGCATCATTAACAGCGATACGATCACGGCAATGTAGCTGATGCCGTCGATCAGGAAGCAGAAGCCTTCGCCGAACGCAGCAATCACCAGACCGGCCAGCGACGGGCCCACCAGCCGCGCCATATTCACCATGGAAGAGTTGATGGCGATCGCGTTGCCAAGGTCCTCGCGGCCTTCAATCATCTGCACCATAAAGGCCTGACGTCCGGGCATGTCGAAGGCATTGATCATCCCTTGAAAGATGCTGAGCCACAGAATCTCCGCGATGGTGATGCGATGGCCCAACGTGAGCGCGGCCAGCGCCAGTGACTGCGCCATGGCGAGGGTCTGCGTCACCACCAGAACGTGTCGGCGATTCAGGCGGTCGACCCACACGCCAGCGAACGGCGCCAGCAGAAACGTGGGAATTTGCCCGGCGAAGCCGACGATTCCAAGAAGCCACGCCGAGCCAGTGAGTCTGTATACCAGCCACGCGGTCGCAATCCGCGTCATCCAGGTGCCAATGAGAGAAATGCTTTGCCCGCTGAAAAACAAGCGGAAATTGCGGTGCCGCAATGCCCGCCAGGCGAGCGAAATGCCGCCCCGCGGCAGTTCGTGTTCGGTCTCGATTTTCGGCATTGGAATTCGCGGTTTACACACCGGCGGATATCGAGATTATTCTCCATCCTTTAGATGCGGTTGGATTTTTCAAAGGATCGGGATTAGGAGCCGCGCATGGAACCTGCGCTTCCTCATCAATATTAAACCAGGAAGGAAAGGATATTCTGTTCAGAGCGAATGAGGGATAGGAATGGCAGAGAAAGAAAATCTATTGAATGCACCGCCTATCGTAGCCGGCAAGGATTTTGGCGCAGCATCGATCTTTGAGCCTGAGAATCTTTTGCGGGAAGCACGGAGGCAAAAAAATCTGCCGGCGGGAGATGTGCCGGAGGTTTGTCTTTTGGATCCAGATGGGGACATTGTCCGGACCCTTCTTAAAAAGTGCCGCGTCCGGAGATCCCATTTCTGGGCGTGTTACCACACCGATCTTTATGAGTTTGAGCAGGAGGGAGAACGTCTCGGTATCATCGGTTGCGCGGTCGGGGCGTCTTTTGCCGTGCTTCTCGCCGAGCAGCTCTTCGTCTCTGGATGCAGATTTCTGGTGAGTATGACCTCAGCCGGGCAAATACTCGAACAAGACCCACCACCTTATTTCATTCTTATCGATCGCGCTTTGCGCGATGAAGGGACAAGCTACCACTATTTGCCGCCCGCCGACTTTGTGGATGCCGACCCACTGCTGGTTGACAGTGCGATGGGGGCGTTGGCCAACAGTATGCCCCCCGTTTATCGTGGCGCGACCTGGACTACCGACGCTCCTTTTCGCGAGACGCCCGCCGCGATTGAGGATTGCCGATCCCGCAATATTCTTGCGGTCGAGATGGAGGCGGCAGCCCTGTACGCCTTCGCCCAAGCGCGTCAAAAGCCCGTCCTGTGTTTTGCCCATGTCACGAACCGGATGGCAGTTCTCGATGGTGATTTTGAAAAAGGCGAAGCAGACGGCACGTATGCGTCCCTCAGGGTCATTTCAGCCGCGGTACGCGCGTGGCGAGAATCGAACAAAGTGGGCTGACCGAGAACGGGCCTTATTTCAACGCGACCCATTCTCATACGCATGCTACGAGTTTCGGCCCGGATTTCCTCAGGCCGGCCCTCTTCATATTTGCGAGGAGCTTCGATGCGATGCCCACTGGCCGACTAGAATTGAAGTTACGAGCATGGCTGAATTCACTCATCTCCATCTTCATACGGACTACTCGCTGCTGGATGGCGCCTGCGACGTGGACAAGCTGCTGAAGCACGTCGAGGGCATGGGCCAGAAGGCCGTCGCCATGACCGACCACGGCAACATTTATGGCGCGGTCCATTTCTTCGATGCGGCACAAAAATACAATATCAACCCCATTTTAGGCTGCGAACTTTACATCTGCCAGAAGGAAGATCATCGCGCCGATCCGCAGGGCGACCACTATCACCATCTGCTGGTGATTGCGGAAAACGACGAGGGATATCGCAACCTGGTCCGCATCACGTCGGAAGCGTCGTTGCATGGTTTCTATCGCAAGCCGCGCATCAGCAAGAAATTTTTGGCGGAGCACGCGAAGGGGCTGATCGGATTTTCCGGCTGCCTCGCCGGAGAACTCTGCGAACAATTGACAAAGAACAACTATGACGGTGCGCGTTCGACGGCCAGGCAGTATGGAGACATTTTTGGCCGGGGCAATTTCTTTTTGGAAATTCAGGACCAGGGCCTGGAGCTGGAAAAAAAGATCCACGCCGATCTGTTTCGCCTGGAAAAAGATCTCGACATCCCGCTGATCGCAACCAACGATAGCCACTACATCGGTCACGACGATCACCATGCCCACGACGTCCTGCTCTGCGTGCAGACCGGCAGCACCATTCACGACGAGAAGCGTTTCCGTTTCGACGGCGACCAGTTCTTCGTGAAATCCGCCGAGGAAATGTTGCAGGTCTTCTCGCAAACGCCGGAGGTTGTGTCGCGCACCATGCAGTTCGCCGAGCGTTGCCACGTCAAGCTGAACAAGGTGGAGAATCCTTTTCCGCAGTTCGATGTTCCGCCTGGATTCACCATTGACAGCTACTTCGAAAAAATTTGCCGCGAAGGATTTCGGCGTCGACTGGATACTTCCGTGCGCCATTTGCGGGACAGCGGCCAGCTGCATCACACCACCGAGGAGTACGAGCAGCGCCTGCAGCGCGAAATCGATTGCATCCAGCAGATGAAGTTTTCAGGCTATTTCTTGATCGTTTGGGATTTTATCCGGTATGCAAAAGAGCAGGATATTCCCGTGGGTCCGGGGCGTGGATCGGCGACAGGTTCGTTGGTCGCGTATGCCATGAACATCACGGATGTCGATCCCTTGCAGGCAAGTCTACTGTTCGAGCGCTTTCTGAATCCGGAGCGCGTGTCCATGCCGGATATCGATATCGACTTCTGCATGAACCGGCGCAGTGAAGTTATCGACTACGTGACCCGCAAATATGGCCGCGAACAGGTGGCGCAGATCATCACCTTCAACACCATGGCGGCCAAGGCGTCCATCAAGGATGTGGGTCGCGCTCTGGCCATGCCGTACGGGGAGGTGGATAAGATTGCCAAGCTGATTCCGGCCACCATCGGCATAACGATCGATCAGGCATTGACAGAATCGGAGCCGCTGCAGCAGGCTTACGAAAACGATCGGCAGATTCGCGAACTGATCGATATTGCCCGCCGGTTGGAAGGCTTGGCGCGCGGCGCAGGCATCCATGCGGCCGGGGTGGTCATCGCCCCCGAGCCGCTGACCAACCTGGTTCCTTTAAGCCGCGGCAAGAACGACGAAATCGTTACCGCGTATGACATGAAGGCAGTCGAAAAAATCGGCCTCCTGAAAATGGATTTTCTCGGCCTGACTGCCCTCACTGTAATTCACGAGGCGCTGCGCCTGGTCCGAGTCAATATCGGGATCGAAGTCGATATGGAAACCATTCCGCTCGACGACAAACCGACCTACGAACAGGTCTTTCATCGGGCGTTGACCTCTGGCGTATTTCAGTTTGAATCTCCAGGGATGCGCGATGTCCTGCGCCGTTATAAGCCGGATACCATCGCCGATCTGACAGCCCTCAACGCACTCTATCGCCCCGGGCCGATGCAGATGATCGATGATTTCGTCGAGCGCAAGTGGGGCCGACAGCCCATTGAGTACGAATTGCCGGAACTTGAAAACCTCCTGAAAGAAACTCTCGGCGTCATTGTCTATCAGGAACAGGTGATGCAGATCGCCAACGTGCTTGCCGGATATTCGCTGGGCGAAGCGGACCTGCTGCGCCGCGCCATGGGAAAGAAGAACGTTGAGGAGATGGCGAAACAGCGCGATCGTTTTGTTCGGGGAGCAGCGGAGCGAAAGCATCCGCAGAAGACCATCGCGCACATCTTCGACCAGATGGAGCGCTTTGCAGGATACGGATTCAACAAATCCCACTCTGCCGCCTATGCGCTGCTGGCGTATCACACCGCCTATCTGAAGACTCATTACGCCAAGGAATTTATGGCGGCGCTGCTGACCTCGGAAGTCAGCAAGCCGGATAACGTCGTCAAGTACATCAAAGAGTGCCGCGAGATGGGTATTTCCGTCGAGCCGCCGGACGTGCGCACCAGCGATGCCGATTTCACGCCGCATGGCGAAGCGATTCGCTTTGGCCTGGCCGGTGTAAAAAATGTCGGCCAGAACGCGATTGCCTCCATCCTGCAGGTGCGCAGCCAGTTGGTGCAGGAAGGCAAGACGTTCACTTCCTTCTGGGATTTTTGCGAGCGCATCGACCTCCGCGTGATGAACAAGCGCGTTTTGGAATCGCTGATCAAGAGCGGCGCGCTCGATTGCTTTGGGCCCCGCGCTGCGTTGATGGCCGCCATCGATAAGGCCATTGAACGCGCCCAGAAAGCGCAGCGCGATACCGCCGCGGGACAGCATGGCTTATTCGGGTTGTTCAACGACGCGCCTGCGGGTGGCAGGTCTCGGCAGCAAGATGAATTGCCAAACATTGCCGATTGGGATGAAGTGCAGCGCCTGCAGCATGAGAAAGACGTTCTCGGCTTTTATATTTCCGGTCATCCGCTGGGAAAGTACACCGAAAAGTTGCGTAACTTGAAGGGTGTGGTCGACACCCAGACTGCATTGGAAATGACGCCAGCGGCGAATACCGGGCGACGCGACGCGCAGGATGAAAATGAAATCTCAATCGCTGGGATCTTGACCGGCGTACGGGTGGCCAAATCGCGAAAGGGCGATTTGTACGCGCAAGGTTCGCTCGAAGATTTGACAGGGAAGATTGACCTGATCTGCTTTCCAGAAGCGTACAAGCGCATGGCGGAAAATCTAAAGATCGATGTGCCGGTGCTGGTGCGCGGCGTGCTGCGCGGAGAAGAAGATGCCGCACCCAAGCTGGCGATCTCCAACATTACAGCGCTGGAAGATGTGAAGGTCAAGTTGCCCAGCAGCATGCGGATTCGGATTGCGTTGGACCGGGTGGGCGAGCCGGCGCTGACAAAACTGCACGCCATGATGGTCGCCACTCCAGGCAGCGGAAGAATTCTGCTGGACTTCGAGCAGCGCGACGATTACCTGGTGGTGCTGGAGCCGGAAGGGCTTGGCGTGGCCGCGGATAAAGCTTTCATCGAGCGTGTCGAAGAACTGGTCGGTGCCGGCACGGTACGGATCATCGAATAGCGAGTCAGCGAACCCACGTCTCAGAAGCGAGACGTGGGGCACCCGATGTTCTCGCGATCGCTATTTTGCTTCAAGTGTGTAATGTCCTGGCGACCGCAAGACGACCGTTGCGCGCGTGCCGCCTTCCGCAGGCTTCACGTCTGTAGCAGCTTTCCCATTCACCAGCACCCCTTGTCCGGCGTGTTGCACGGGTATCAGCACCGTGGCTACTTCATCGGCAGGAAGATCGACGATTGTCTGCGGCGTAGGACTTGCGCGCAGATCGACCTTCAGCAAACCGTGCGGCGTCGGCTCCGCCCCCTTGGCCCATGCGAGCCCAGCAAGATCCGGCCGAATCGTCACCTGAGAAAATCCGCCTGCTGTCGGCTGAATGCCAAGAATCTGCTCCATCAGAAACGGAGTGGGTCCGGTTGACCATCCATGCGCCAGGCTCACAAAATATCCGGTGCCATCGTCGGCCTGCAGCGAAGCATGAAAATTATTTTTCGGCCAGCTCGGATAGTAGCCCTCCCAGAAACTGGTTGCGCCTTCGGCAATCATGCCGCCCCAGTATTGGCGAATCCAGGCGAGCGCCTCAGCACGATGGCCGGTCTGCGCCATGGCGGAGATGATGTAGTAGTTGTAGTACGGCGTCATCACCAGCGCCGTATATTTTGTGTTCGCAACGCTGGAGAGCACGTTGTCCCAGATGGGCTCGTATTGCGACGGATCGGCAACACCGGTAAACACGGCGGCAGCATTCGTCTGCCAGCGCGGCCCAAAGGTGTTGTTCGAACTGTCGAGCAGATATTTTTGCGAGGCATCCTTCAGCAGGGCGGCGCGCTGGTCGAAGTGGTCGGCATTCGCGGTGTCTCCCAGCTCTCGCAACAAAAACGCTGCATCGCGGTAGGCAAGATAAAACTCGAACTGGGTGGCGCGTCGGGCCTCCGCTGTATTGCCATTCAGGTCCGGCGACCAGTCGACAAAATCCCATGTGTGGGTCGAGTCGGCGAACATATTTTTGGCATCGACATCGGTGTCCATATAGTTCAGCAACTGCACCAGCCGTTCGTGCACAGTTTGCAGATACTCCTTCGATCCGGTATGCAGATAATACTGGGTCAGCAAGTTGATCCACCACGCGGAATAGCCGGAGATGTGATTCACGTGTTCCTTGACGGGCGCGGCGGGCAGCAGGTTCGTCATCGTTTCCTGCATCAGGAAACGATCGTCGAAGATGTCTTCGATCCCGCGCCCGCTGACGTCGAGATCGCCCGCCCAACGCGCGCGGTCGCGCTTGGTCGCATCCCAGATGTCGTCCTGCATGCAGAGATGTTCGGTGTAGGCGCCCACTTCCCAAATTTGATTGAGCAGCGGGTCCGACGACTCGAAGCTGCCCTGATATTTCACCGGATAGTAGATGTCGTCGAGCGCGATGGATTGAAAGCGCAGCGTGGGGCCGCCGCCGACAAATCGGACCTTCGCATAGCGGAAGGCAGATTTGGGGCCGTAGGCAGTGGCGTGCGGCAAAATGGTGAGCGGATCAACCCCTAAATACGGGCCATTCAGAGCTTCTCCTCGCGATTCGCCATATTGCAAGGTGATTTGCATAGGGTGGTTGGAGCCAGAGACGAACATCACGCGTCCGCTGACTTCCTTGCCAAAATCCAACAAGAGGCTGGGTGCCTGCTGTTCAGGAACGTTCGTCGAGGGAAGTTGGACCGTGAATTCCTTTGCGCCTGCCGCAGTCGACGGATGCGTGAGGGCGTCAAGATTCAGATAGTTGCTGCGGCCTGTAAAAACTTGCTCGACGCTTCGCACCGGCAGAGTGATGCGGTCCATAAACCTCGAGACGCCAAGATAGCCGGGCCAGCGATAGAGGCCGGCATCGTCATTCGCCTGAAGAAAATCGATGGAACTTTCAATGGGGCCCATGGCATCCACCGGCGACCAGGACGTGTCATCGAACCCTGCGTTTTGCCAACCCGTGTCGGCGGACAGACTGGACTTCCACAACGGGCTGCTGATCAACAAAGCTGGGGCATCGAGGCCGGCGGTTGCAGGCACGATCTTTACGACCAGACGATCGTCGTCCCCGCGCGGAGTGATTTTAAGGGCCAGGACATTTTTGCCTGTATGCAGTTTGCCGCCGACATCTGTCGTGAACACCGGCATTTTCAGTGGCGACGCAGGGTTGTCCTGGACTTTGTCCACCAGCTTTCCATCCAGGTAAGCGCTCGAAGCTTCTGGTCCCGCGACATATAGGGTTGCATGTTGTGGAACGCCCTTGACCTGGAAGGTGGCGCGAAAATAGATCGGGGAATCTTTTTCGATCTGGTCTTTGGAGCGACGATTGGCGCTCCAGATGTACTGCTCCGGTAACGCGGCGTGCCCCTGGTCCGCTGGCTGTGGAGAAGCAACGTTTCGGGTAGGGTCAAGCTGGCCGGGCTGAAAATTGTTTTGCGCGGTGAGCGCCAGCGGAAAGCAAAACACAGAAGCGAGGGCAGGAAAGATAAATCGATATATAGATTTCATGAACCATCCTTGGCAGAGCGTTCCGGCTCCCGAAGTATATTTCATATAGGAAATCATTTCCAAATCATCACGAAGGCCCGTAGCCCATGTGCGCCAATGCTGCGTACATTGTCGCCTTGCGGCGAACTGGTCTGATTGTCGATTCCGTGGAATGCGTGGTTCCCAGGGCTGCGGTTGTAAAGTTGTCTGCATCACTCGAAGCAGCCGAGATCGCTTGAGGGCAAGTCGTCGAAAATCGTTGCGAAAATGCAATTTCAGTTTCGTCAAGGATGGATTTATATTTAAACTGCATTGGAGCGGTTCAACGCTTGTCAAAAAAAATTGTGTTTTCCGCCGAGAACGGACCGTAGAGATGCCTGCTGGTGGGCGGAAACACTCCATCGTTATGCTGCCTCTTACAGGAAAATCGAACGGCCGGCAGTCGTACCAAGACAATTCCAGATGAGTTGTACGAATCAGGGGCGATGTTGGAAACCTACTGTATGAGCAAAGAAAAACGTATGGCTGGCGAGCGTGCGCCCTCGCATGGAAAGCCTCAATCTGGTCTAACGGTCTGGTTTACCGGACTGAGCGGCTCCGGCAAGACCACCATCTGTCGATATCTGCAGATGGAATTGGCGACGCGGGACATAGAAGTGGAAGTGCTGGACGGCGACGTTGTCCGGACCCATCTTTGCAAGGACCTTGGATTCTCGGAAGCCGACCGGAAAGAAAATATCCGGCGAATCGCCCAGGTTGCGCAAATGCTGACCCACCATGGGAAGATTGTTTTGGTTGCGGCGATTTCACCGTACAGAAGCAGCCGGGAACAGGCGCGTTCCAGCATCGGCAATTTCATTGAGGTCTATGCGAATGCCCCGTTGTCGGTATGCGAGCAGCGCGACCCCAAAGGACTGTACCATAAGGCCCGGGCAGGGATGATTCACGGGTTTACTGGCATCGACGACCCGTATGAGGCTCCTCTATCTCCCGATGTGGAATGCCTGACCGGCATCGAAAGCCCAAAAGAGTCTGTCGCCAAAGTGTTGGAGGCGGTTCTTCAGTTTCTGCCCCGTTGATCCCAGTCGCTCCGCACATCGCAATCGTCAGTTGCTGGACGCTGCGACAGCGGGTTGCCGCGGTCGAGTGGGGCCGCCCAGCCTCTCCAGGACCGTTTTTGTGATCACATAAAGAACCGGAATAAAGAACAAATTCAGCACCGTAGAGACCAGCATCCCGCCGATGATGGTGGTGCCGATCGAGTGGCGGCCTAGCTGGCCGGCGCCGCTGGCGAACGCCAGTGGCAATATCCCAAGGATAAACGCGAACGATGTCATCAGGATGGGGCGAAGTCGCAGCTCGGCGGCTTCCATGGCCGCATCGGCGATGGAACGGCCCTTTTTCCGCAGTTGTTCGGCGAATTCGACAATCAGGATCGCATTCTTCGCTGCCAGGCCGATGAGCATGACCAAACCAATCTGGCAATAGACGTCGTCCGACAGGCCGCGCCATGATACGGCGGCCAACGCCCCCAGCACCGCCATCGGCACAGAGAGAAGGATGATAAACGGCAGCACGAAGCTTTCATACAGCGCGGCCAGGGTCAGATACACCACCAGAATTCCAAGTCCGAAGATGGACGCCGCCTTGCCGCCGGATTCGATTTCCTGAAGCGCAAGCCCTGTCCAGGAATATTGCATACCGTGGAGCATGTATTTCTCGGCCAACTCTTGCATCGCGGTCAAGCCTTGTCCGCTGCTGACGCCGGACGCGGAGGAGCCGTCGATTTCCGCCGAACGGAAAAGATTGTAATGGCTGATGACCTGCGGCCCGGAAGTATTGACGAGGGTGACCAGGCTGTCAAGCGGGACCATCTGGCCGTTGTCGGAGCGCACGTAAAACGATCTCAGGTCCTGTGCATTGCGACGAAAGCTTCGATCCGCCTGGATGTAAACCTGATAGGAACGGTTGTTGAAGATGAAGTTGTTGACATACGTTGAGCCCATGTAGACTTGCAGGGCATCGCTGATCTGGCTCAATGGCACGTCCAGCACCTGGGCCTTTTGCCGGTCGATATTCACCTGGACCAGGGGATCGTTGGCGGTGAAGGGAGTAAAAAGTCCCGTCAACTGTCTGTCCTGACGGCTGCCGGCAACAATTTGATTGGCGACGCCGGCAAGATCGGTCAGCGTATTTCCTCCGGTATCCTGCAACTCAAACTGGAAACCGCCAAAGCTGCCGAGACCCTGAATCGCCGGAGGTTCAAACGGGATGACAAGGCCGCCCTGGATCGCGAAAAGTTTCCGCCGCAGGCGTGCGACCAGCGCTGCCGCGGAGTTTTGCGGGCCTTTGCGCTGGGAAAATGGCTTGAGGGCCGCAAAGATGATGCCGTAATTGGATGCGGCGCCAGAAAAACTGAATCCTGTCACCGCGAAGGAACCTGTAATCTCCGGCTCCTGCGCCAGAATGTCTCCGGCCTGGGCGGCGAGGCCGTCCGTATAAGAAAGCGACGCGCCGGGAGGGGCCTGTATCTGCAGAAAAATCAAGCCCTGGTCTTCCTGCGGCACGAAGGCGGTGGGGACATGGCCATACATGTAGACGGTGGCGGCCAGCCCGGCCACGAACAGCAAGAGCATCAGATAGCGCAGCCGCAACACGGAATGAATGCTGCGTGCGTATCCGCTGGACATCCCCTTGATGCCGCGCCCGACTGCATGCAGCAGTCCATGATGGACTCTTTCCCGTCGCAGCAGAATGGCTGACAATGCGGGAGACAGCGTCAGCGCATTGAATGCGGAAATGCCAATGGAGAAGGCAATCGTCAAAGCGAATTGCCGATACAGGATGCCGGTGGTCCCAGGAAAAAAGGACACTGGCACAAAGACGGCGATCAAAACCAGGGAAGTGGCAATGACTGCGCTGGTCACTTCCTTCATCGCGTCGGAGGTCGCTTGATGCGCATCCAGGGCGCCTTCGGTAATATGGCGCTGCACATTTTCGATCACCACAATGGCATCGTCCACGACCAGCCCGGTGGCAAGAGTAATTCCAAACAGCGTCAGCGAGTTGATCGAAAATCCAAACACCTTGATGAAGGCAAATGTGCCGATCAGCGAGACCGGAATGGTGACCGCGGGAATGATGGTGGCGCGCCAGTCCTGTAAAAAGAAGAAAATGACGATGATGACGATCACGATGGCTTCGACCAGGGTTTTCAGCACTTCGCGAATCGACTCGCCGACCACGGTGGTCGTATCGAAAGCGATCTCGTACTTCAAGCCGGGCGGGAAGGACTTGGCCAGCTTTGCAAGTTCCGCCTTCGCCGCGCGATCGACGGCCAAAGCATTCGCGTTGCTCAATTGCTGGACACCCATGCCGACTGCGCTGTAGCCGTTGTATTTCAGGTCGGTCGCGTAGGTTTGAGCGCCAAGCTGCGCATGGCCGACGTCCTTCAGCAGAACGATCCCGTTAGGAGAGTTTTTTACGACGATATTGTTGAACTGCTCCGGACTGGTCAGCCTGCCAATCACGTTGACGGAAATTTGATACATCTGCTTCGGATCGGCCGGCGGCGCGCCCAGTTGCCCAGCCGCGATCTCGACGTTTTGTTGTTGCAGCGCGGTGACAACGTCCGTTGCGGTCAACGCTCGCGCCGCCATTTTGGTCGGATCCAGCCAGAGACGCATGGCATACTTGCGCTCGCCGAAGATCATCGTGTTGCCGACCCCGGGCACACGCTTGATTGCGTCTGAAACATAGACGTCCACGTAATTGCTGATGTACTGGTTGGAATATTGGCCGCGATCGGAGTAAAAACCGGCGCCAAAAACAAAATTGTTGTTCGCTTTATTGATCGAAATGCCGAAATTGTTGACGGTCGCCGGCAATTGTCCCTGCGCGCTGGCGACGCGGTTTTGTACGTCGACGGCAGCGATGTCCAGGCTGTATCCGGTCTTGAAGGTAATGGTAATGGAGCTGGTTCCGCTGTTGGTGCTGCTGGAGGTCATGTAGTCCATGCCCTCGACGCCGTTGATGGCCTCCTCCAGCGGAATCGTCACAGCCGACTCTACCTCTTGCGCGCTCGCCCCCACATAGGTTGCGGTGACCGTTACCTGCGGCGGCGCCAACTGCGGGTAGAGCGAGATTGGCAAGGTGGGGATGACGACAAGGCCGGCCAGAATAATCAGCAGCGCGCAAACCGTGGCGAAGACCGGCCGATGGATAAAGAAATCGACAAACACTTTGGACCACCTCTGCCTCGCAAAATCGAATGCTTACGTTTCGTCTTCTGGCATGAAAACTGTGTGCGGCCAGTATGCAGCCGGAAGTATTTATGAGATCGGTTGGATCGGCGCTCCGTTGACCAGGAACTGCAATCCAGAAACGATGACTTTGTCCCCAGCCTGCAGGCCGCTCTTGACCTGATACGAATTGCCAACCGTGCTGCCAAGTTGCACCGCCGTTTGCACTGCGGAATAATGTCCGTTCTGATTTTCTGCAACGTACACAAAGTGCTCTCCGCCGATTTGCGTTACCGCCAGCACCGGAACCGTGGGCGCGGACGCGGTGCTCCAAGTGACGACCGCGCGGACCAGTTGCGCGTTGCGCAGGACATCGGGCGGGGTGTTGACCTTTGCTTTTGCCAGAATTGCCTGTAGCTGGGTGTCGACCTGAGGCGAGACGAAATAGATCTTCGTCCGGTCGAGCACTGCGCCGTCGGGGCCGGTAATTTCTACGGGCAGGCCAACGCGCACCTCGGCTGCGCGATCGGCTGGAATATAGATGTAGGCCTCAAGCTGGGTGTTGTCGTCCACCGTCGTCAATATCGTGGTCGGGGAAACGTAATCGCCAATATGCACGGGGACATCGCCCACGATGCCGGCGAACGGCGCCACAATGTGAAAATATGCAAGCTGTTGTTGCGCGGACTTGCGGGCGGCCACGTCGGACTCATACGTCGCCTTGGAACTGTTGTAGGTCTGTTGCGCCTGCTGAAAGGCCTGCTTGCTGGTGATGCCGGAAGCAAACAGCGCGCTCTGGCGAGCGATGTCCTTCTGGTTGAATTCATACACGGCCAGCGCCTGCTGTTCGGTCGCTTCCTGCTGCGCGACGACGGCTTGTTGTTGGCGGGGATCGATCTCCATCAGGAGCTGCCCGCCGCTCACATGGTCGCCGGAATGGACGAATATCTGCGTCAGATTGCCGCTGACCTGGGGCTGGATGGTCGCCGAACGACGGGATTTGATGGTGGCGACATAATCGTCGCTGACCGGCACGGGATGCAATGCCACGGTTTCGACCTTTACCGGCATCGCCATCGGGCCTTGCGCAGGCTTTTTGGCCTCACCCTGGTCGCATCCCGCAAGGCAACTCAAAATTCCCATCGCTGCAACTGCGACGACAACAAATTTGTTGACTCGATCCAACTTCAATTCATCGTCCACCTGGCGTTCACCCGCTCCACAATTTGTACTTCGACATTCCTGCGTCGGAATGCTCCAGTCAAAGACCTTCGAAATCCCGATACTTGCCCTTCGGTCGATTCTCATTCAGCATACGTTGACGGCATTCGATCCGTTGACGAAAACACTGCCGCGCCGCAAAATCCTTGACTCAAAGTGTCGAAGGGAAAGATGCGGGAGAAAGCATTG
>JAJYVR010000244.1 GCA_021791935.1 Acidobacteriota bacterium | reverse complement strand
ACGAAAAGCGTCTTGGAGCGTACATCGTCAACTATGCCGATGACCTGGTGATCTGTTGTCGGGGCAGAGCGGAAGAAGCTATGGCCACGATGCGGGTCATGATGACGAAGCTGAAGTTGACGGTGAACGAAGCCAAGACGCGGGTCGCGAAGCTGCCGGAAGAGAAGTTCGATTTTCTGGGTTATACGTTTGGTCGTTGCTACTCGACGAAGACGGGACGCGCCTATCTGGGCACGTTCCGGCCAAGAAGCGAGTGATCCGCATCTGTCAGGCGATCGGCAGCGAAACTGGACGCAATAGAACCCTACTGGACCATCAGACGGTGGTGACAAAACTCAATCAAATGATGAACGGTTGGGCCAACTACTTCTGTCTTGGGCCGGTCAGCAAAGCCTATCGGGCAGTCGATCGACACGCCCGTAAACGGCTGCGTCAGTGGTTGTGCAGAAAGCACCAACTCAAGTGGCCGGCGATCCACCGTTTTCCGGATCGCTACATCGACCACCAACTTGGTCTGATCCGGCTCTCAAAGCGGACAGCCAGCTTTTCGTGGGCGAAGTCGGGATGCTTCCTCCGTGAGCCGGATGCGGGAAATCCGCATGTCCAGGTTCGACGAGCGGGATGTGGAAACGGAGCATGGAGCAGCTAATGAGACACCGGCAAACGAAAGAGCCGGATACAGATAGGCCAAACCTAAACTGCCGCGCCACATCTCGACTCTCCAGATAGCGATCGGATAAGGGCAGTTGAAAGCAATCGGGCAGGGGAGATTCGCGTTTTCTGTAGTGGTAGAAGATGGCCAGGAGTTGGTGAGCCCGACGCCAGTTGGACCAGGCGAGGACGTGCTGCAGGCTGTGTTTGCCGTGCCACGGCAGACGGGTGAGCAGATGGCGCACTTCAGGTACGCTGAGGCGCACGCCGCCAGGGAAAGTTTTTTCTAGCTATCTCTTGCTTATCCGGTTGCTTCAGCAAGCCACTACCAATTGGGGTTGGCGCTCTGCGGTAAGGCAATGTAAATAAATAACATTTACAACTACCAAGCTGCGATGATTATGACATTGGGCATGGACACCGATGCCCAACTGGCCCAGTTCTTTGCCGGCATGTGGCCTCATCTGGACGAACACGCCCGCCGCCTGGTGGCCGCCAGCAAAGCGGTGGAACTCGGCTATGGCGGCATCTCGCGACCCGCAGTCGCCCCTGCGCTGGACATGCAAGAGCGCCCGCACGCTGGCGGCGGAACTGGCAGCCCGGCGCCATCCGGTCAGTCACACCAAAGTCGCCCAACTGTTGCGGGAGAGCGGCTACAGCCTGCAAGGCAACCGCAAGACCGAGGAGGGAGGCGATCATCCCGATCGCGATGCGCAGTTCCGGCATATCAACCGCACGGTCAAAGACGCTTTGCGAGCAGGCGAGCCTGTCATTTCCGTGGAAACGAAGAAGAAGGAATTGATCGGCAATGACCAGAACCGGGGCCGCCAGTGGCGTAAAACGGGGACGGCGGACAAGGTCAACGGACACGATTTTCCCTCACCCGAAGTGCCTCGCGCCTCGCCCTGCGGCATCTACGACCTGGGGCGCAACGCCGGTTTCGTCAACGCGGGCACGAACCACGACACGGGCGCGTTCGCGGTGGCTTCGATCCACGGTTGGTGGCGCGCCGAGGGCCGCCGCCTGTATCCGCGCGCGGGCCGACTGTCGATCGCCGACGACGACGGTGGCAGCAACGGCTGGCGCCTGCGGTTGTGGAAATGGGAGTTGCAGCGCCTGGCCGACCAGACCGGGCTGATCCTGACGGTCTGCCATTTTCCGCCGGGCACGAGCAAATGGAACAAGATTGAACACCGCCTGTTTTCCTGCATCGGCAAAAACTGGCGCGGCGAGCCGTTGCGCGATTACGAGACGGTAGTGCGGCCGATCGCCGGGACGACGACGGCCAAGGGCTTGAAACTGGCCTGCCGCCTGGATCGCCGCAAATACCCCGTCGGGCGCAAGATCACGGATGAGGAGTTTACCCGTGTCAATCTGAAGCCCACCAAATTCCACGGCGAATGGAACTACACGATCTATCCAACCGGCAAACGTAAGTTGTAAATGTTATTTATTTACGAAGCCTTAACTTCGAGTTTTACAACTGCAAACGCTTTAGAAAAGCACTTTCTGGATCGAGAAGTAAGGAGTATCGTCTACAAGTAAGGATATTTTATGGCGTTGACTGCAAAGATCACCAGTAAAGGCCAGATCACCGTGCCCAATCAAGTTCGCCGCGCCTTGGGCGTTGCTGCGGGCGACCGGCTCGCGTTTGAGGAGAGGGCGGGAGAAATGTGCGTCGTGCCGATACGCGCGGAAAGCCCTTTTGCGCGGTACCGTGGCATGGGCAATCCGCAGATCGGTTCCGGCAAGCGGGCGATTGTGAAATGGCTACGCGAGCTGCGCGGCGAATGACGACAGCCATCGACACCAATATTTTGGTTGCGCTCTGGGACACGGACCCGCAATTGAACAGCGCCGTGCGGAAGGCCCTTGATTCTGCTCAGGCGCGGGGCGCGCTTGTTATCACTGGGGCCGTTTACACAGAGTTGCTGGCGCTTCCCGGACGCACGGAAAAGATGCTCGATAAGTTTTTTGGCGCAACGGGTATTCTCGTCGAGTGGCAATTGAGCGAACATACCTGGCGTACAGCAGGCAGCGGCTTTCAGGAATATGCACGCCGACGCAAGAAAAATAAGGCTGAAATGCCGCGCCGGATACTTGCAGATTTCTTAATAGGCGCACACGCAGCCGTCCATCACTATCCACTGCTGACTCTTGATCGGCGCCTCTACAGAGCGGCTTTCTGCAAGCTGAAAATTGTGGCGTTCTAGCGGGCGTTCCTATGATCCACTGGACTGCGGCGATCGCGTGAGAGAGGATTGGGCGGTTGAACGCCGGATTCAGGTGGATAGAGCCCATCAGTGTCCAAAACGTTACAAACAATTTTCAGCAAACTCCGATTGCCTGAATGTTTCACGGCTCGATACCTTGCGCGTTCCATGCTGCCCCTATCGCGCATTGCGCTTCGGAGCCATGGCCATCTCTCACCAAGGACGCCAGTGGCGAGCAATTGATCGACGCCATTCAGCCGGTCAATCGCGGACGACGCTATCTGCCGCGGGTTGCTCTTGACCCTCTTGTTGAGCGGATTCCCTCGGTAGGGCTGACGCCGCGCGAAAAAGAAGTGCTGACTTGCATCACGCAAGGGAAATCAAATCGGGAGATTGCGGATCAGTTGTGCATTGCGGAGTAGACAGTGCGAATTCATGTTTCATCCGTACTCGACAAGATTAGGATCTCATGATCGGACTCAGGCCCCACCTGTGCTCTGCAGGGCGGCCTCGGGCATTTCGAATAAGGAACAATGAGATAGCCCGGCGAACATACCGCTACAACCTGGCGATGCGATGTACTCCGGGCTATCTGCCCTGTCACGAGAAAGATCAGGAAGCTGGATTGATAACTCTGGCGCAGCTGACCACCTCGATTAAAGAATTACCGGGAATCCATTCGAGTGCCATGCAGGCTCGTGCGGGCGATTTACCGGGGCTGAAATAGGTATGGTAGATCTTATTCAGCGCTTCATATTGCGCTTGATGCGCATCAAAGCGAGCCTTGCCGATCGGCATGGTGACCCCGTCAGCCAGCGGCAGGCAAAGAAAAACCTGTAGCTGCAAGATGCTATCCATGCTGCAGCCATTGCTCTCCAAGTCCTTCTTCAGTGCATCCATCGTCCGGGTGACATGTTTTTCAAACGGATCGGTGACCGTAATGTGATCCGAATATCCATCATTGGAGCCGATGCCGTAAACATAATAGACATCGCCATGAACATGAGGGTTGGGAACGCGTCGTTTTTGTGGTGCTGGATCTGGTTGTGCGAAAAGCGTTGGCTCTGCGGCCACTGCAGCCGCCATTGCGGCAACTCCGCCTAGAAAGCTACGTCGGGTATTCATCTCCATGGAACTGTCTCCTTTATTACCTGAATAGTGCACAGAGGCCATTGGGCGACTCCTGGGAACTCTGTTTTACAACAGTAGAGACGCGAAGTTGCAAGCTTTGCGAATCAGTTCCCAGGGGTCACCCAAATGGTGAGCAATGGAAATCAGAGTACGCGTTGCAGGCGCGTGAATCAAGCGGTTCACACCGGGGTGTCGTCAAGCCGCTTGTGTAAAAGCGCGGAGGGTGCGGTTTTTCCATTCCAGGTTGAATCTCTGGAAGATGGAGTAGATGATTCGATCCACGGACTGCACATTAACGAAGCAGACCATGGGGCGGGTGCGGCGTCGAACTTCGACGAAGCTGCGTTCGATGATATTGGCGGTGCGCAGCTTGCGCCATAGATGCTTGGGAAATGCGAAGAAGGCCAGCAGCTCTGGCAGATCGCGCTCCAACTGCTTGACCAT
>JAJYVR010000243.1 GCA_021791935.1 Acidobacteriota bacterium | reverse complement strand
CGCCAGTTGTGCCAACGCCATCGGCCAGTGGCGTCGATAACGCCCAGCCCATGACGCCGATGAGGGCCATCGCGCTGCTCTCCACCCTGCAGAGCGCCGACATTGTTCTGCCCACTACCGGCGGTCGCGAGATCAGGCTGCGGCGAATCACCGAGCCAACAGCAGAGCAGAAATCCTTGCTCCGCCAGCTCGGAATCAGCCTGCCTGAACATCTCCGATTGCAACGCGAATGTAGTGCAAACTCGGCAGTAGCCTGAACTGATTCTGAACCACTTAGGCCATCTGCGGCCTCTTTCGTGACGAACTTGGGCTAGCGAGCTTCCATCAGGAAATATCGTCGGTATTGAATCCCGGCTTGCGGCGGGATACGCCAGCGGTCCGTCCGACCAGCTTGCGGACCACATCGTCCATCTTGGCTTGGGGCTCCGCGACCGCAGCCATCTGCTCCAGCAAGGTGTCCTCGTCGAGTTTCTCCAGCAGCACGATCGCATGGGCAACCGCAACGTCGTCCTGCTTCAGGCCTTCCGGAGTTTTCGCCTTGATGCCGACGGCACCGGGGTCGATGGAGAGCAATTCAGCCACACGCTCCCGCAGTTTTTCCGCTACCGGCGCGATTTTTGGCGCAGCCAGCACCAGGGTCGTATCGACATTCGCGATGCGATAGCCTGCGTGGCGGATTTCTTCCAGCGCGGTCCGCAGAAATACGGCGGAGTCGGCATCCTTCCATCGCGGGTCGCCGGGAGGGAAAAAACTGCCGATATCGCCGGCGGCCACCGCGCCCAGCAACGCGTCGGTAATGGCGTGCAGCAGCACATCGCCATCGGAATGGCCGGCCAGGCCCGCGGGGTGGTCGAAGGCAAGGCCGCCGATCTTCAAGGGAACGCCGGGTTGAAACGCGTGGGAGTCCCAGCCGAATCCAATCCTCATCATGTCGTGTCGCTGTCTTTCTCGGCGTTCCAGGGAGTTTCGTTCCTACTGCAACGACGCTGGCCTTCATCAGGCAGAATACACGGCTTTTTCGCGCCGCCGTTCCAGGTTCAGCTTCGGCTCAAATAGAACTCGGCCAAGGCCAGATCCCCGGGCTGCGTGATTTTGAAGTTTCGCGGCGATCCCAGGACCACGGCAACCTCAATGCCCAGGCGTTCCACCAGGGAGGCCTCGTCGGTCCCGGCAAAGCCATCCAGCTCGGCGGCTTCCATGGCCTGGCGCAGCAGCCGAAACTGAAATCCCTGCGGGGTTTGCGCCAGCACAATGCGTTCGCGCGGAATGGTGGACGTAATGATGGCCCCATCCGCGGTGCGCTCCACTTGCTTGATGGTGTCGACGGCCGGCACGGCGACGATGGCAGCGTGATGACGCCCAACCGACTCGATGGTGCGCTCGATGGTGGCGGAATCGATCAACGGACGCACCGCATCGTGTACCAGCACGATGTCTTCCTCGTCCGCCGGCAGGGCCTTCATCGCGTTCCAGACGGATTCCTGGCGGGTGTCGCCGCCTTCCACCACGGAAACCTTGTCCAGCAAGCCGTGCTGGGCCAGCTGCGATTCGACGCGCTGCATCTCGCTCTTGCGGACCGCGACAAAGATGCGATGGACGGAGGAGACCTGCAGAAAGGCGCGTACCGTCAGCACCAGGATCGGCTGACCGTGCAGCTCAAGAAATTGCTTGGGAGCGTGCCGTGCCGCGCCGCCGGTTGCCATGCGCGTGCCAAGGCCCGCTGCGGGAAGTATGACGAAGACCTGCATTAAAGGTGAAGTATACCGGAGCGGCGGAGGCGCGTACAGCGCGACCGTCACAACTGACGCCGTCCCGCCGCGGACCCTTGAGCCAGCCAGAACGATACCATACAGAAGGAGGACGGCGCAGCTTCGTCGACCACAGCAAAAAATGGCAAAAAAGACGCATGGTCTCCTGACCGCAAGCGCCGCGGAAGCGGTCGCGCCTCTATCGCTGGACACGGCCCTGTTTGCTGCCGGAGATCGCGTCTGCGTGGCCGTTTCCGGCGGTGCCGACTCCACGGCGCTGTTGCGGACCCTGTTGGCTCGCCGCGAAGAACTTGGCATCGTGCTTAGCGTGCTCCACGTGGAGCACGGTCTGCGAGGGCAGGCCGCAGCCGACGACGCTGCCTTTGTCCGGGCGTTGGCGGAACAGTGTGCGCTGCCCTGCGAGGTCGTCTCCGTCGACACGCCGCAACGGATGGTCGAGCAGAAAGAGTCGGTCGAAACAGCGGCGCGCGCCCTGCGGTATCAGGTCTTTCGCGATGTTTTGGCAGCCGGCAAAGCGGACAAAGTTGCGACCGCGCATACGCTCGACGACCAGGCGGAGACGGTGCTGATGAAACTGCTGCGAGGCGCCTGGACGGAGGGTCTGAGTGGCATCCATCCAGTTCTGCGCTGGGGACGCGCCGGGGTTCTTCAAACCGGAGAAAGGCGCGATCCATGCTGTGTACGGCCCTTTCTCGCGGTCCGGCGGGTGCAAATTGAGGCGCATTTGCGGGTGATCGGCCAGCCCTGGCGTCGCGATGAAACCAACGATTCCCTGGCGCACACGCGGAATCGCATTCGTCATGAACTGCTGCCCAAGCTGCGTGAATTCAACCCGCAGATCGACTCCATCCTCGCCCGCATGGCAGGCAACGCGCGCGCCGAAGAGCAGCACTGGCAGGCGGAACTCGACCGGTTGCTGCCCTTGTTGCTGCTCCCCGGCAAGCCGACGCGAGGCGGAGGCCGCAGCGTTTCAACCGCGCGCGGCCCGGACGAATTTGCCATCGAAATCGCGCGTCTAAAAGACCTGGACCCCGCGCTGCTACGACGCGTCTTGCGCGCCGCCGCAGAGTGCGCTGGCGCCACGCTGGACTTTGACGCGACCGAGCGCCTGCTGGCATTGGCGCTGCCGAATCCTCATGGCCCCGGGAAACGGATGCGGGTGGAATTGGCGGGGGGCATCTCCGTCGAACGATCGGTGCGGGAAGTACGATTTGGCCGCTCTCCCGCGAAAGCTACAACCGGGCCGCCCACCTACCGACTGCCTGTTCCCGGATCTGTGGATGCGTCGGCATTTCACGCCAAATTTACGGCAGCATGGCCGGAAGGTTTACCGCCCGAGGATTCCGCGATCCAACCGCCAACCGCACAGGTGCGCGCCTGGCAACCCGGCGATCGAGTGGAATTGCAACACTCGCGCGGGCCGAAAAAAGTGAAGGAAATTCTCAGCCGAATGCGCATTCCCGCTGAGGACCGGGCGAATTGGCCGGTCGTCATCTGGGAGGGAAGGATCATCTGGATGCGCGGGGTCGCCCTGGCGAATGTCCAGAATCTCGATGGATCGAATGGCGAGGCACAAGTCGGCGCTCGACCGGTTCCTGCCATCCGCGAAACCCGCGACGAGAAGTAACTCCCGCAGTTTCTTCGATTCTTCGCCGTGCCTCTCGCGTGGAGTAAGATTTATACGAGGGCCTTTTGGCTAGTCGACCTCCTCCAAAGTCAGTTAATATCGTTGTACGTTGCGACAAAACGGCTTGAATTCTGCGACCTACAGGCCGATTGCGGCGTCTAACGCTTAGGCAGGTTGTGTCAACGGGCGGTCGATTTCTTTCGGGTTCCCGTCGAGCGCAGATATCTCGCCGGTCATGCAGCATACGAAACGAGGGTAGTTCGTGAATTCAACGGTGAAAACAGTAGTCTTCTGGGTGCTGATCGCAACCTGTCTCATTGTGCTGTGGCACGTTGTCGAAAGCGGCGTGGGAATGGGGAAAGACGCGGAAATCCCATTCTCCAAGTTTATGTCGGATGCCCAGGGTGGACAGATTGCCGATGTCACAGTGGTGGGCAGCGAAGTCCACGGCCATTATCGCACCGGCAAGGAGAATTTCCATACCATCGTTCCGTCGAATTATCCCGACATGTACAAGGTGCTGGAAGACCACCAGGTCAGCGTCACCATCAAGGATTCGCAAGGCAGCGCCTGGTTCAACATCCTGTTGCAACTCTCGCCGATCCTTTTGTTGGGCGCGTTGTGGTTCTTCATGCTGCGGCAAATGCAGACCGGCGGCAATAAGGCCATGTCATTCGGCAAGAGTAAGGCCCGATTGTTGTCGATGCAGCAGAAGAAGGTCACATTCAAGGATGTCGCCGGCGTAGAGGAAGCGAAAGAAGAGCTGAAGGAAATCATCGAGTTTTTGCGCGACGCTCCCAAGTTCCAGAAGCTGGGCGGGCGCATCCCCAAGGGCGTCCTTTTGGTCGGCCCTCCGGGAACCGGCAAGACGCTGTTGGCGCGTGCCGTTGCCGGCGAAGCCAACGTCCCATTTTTCTCCATCTCCGGCTCGGATTTCGTCGAGATGTTTGTCGGCGTCGGCGCCAGCCGTGTTCGCGACCTGTTTGAGCAAGGGAAAAAGAACGCCCCCTGCATCATTTTCATCGATGAAATCGATGCGGTCGGACGTCATCGTG
>JAJYVR010000242.1 GCA_021791935.1 Acidobacteriota bacterium | reverse complement strand
CGCGCTGGTGCAGCGCTATAACGCCGACCTGGCGAACGGCTACGGCAACCTGGTCAGCCGCACCCTGGCCATGATCGCGAAGTATTTCGATGGCGTTGTGCCGGAGCCAAGACGGTTTCTCTTGGAAAACCCGGACTCGCCGGATACATCGGATCCGGATCCCTGGCCAGTTTCCTTCACGGTTTTTGCCTATTGCAAAATGCAAATATCGGTGATTGGCGCGCATCTCGATGCGCTGCGCTTCTCAGAAGCTTTGAGCGAAAGTAGTGCGCTGATGGCCGCCGTTGATTCTTATCTCACAAATATGACGCCTTGGAATTTCGCTGCTTGGAGGGGGCGTCCAGACCTACCCGTCGAAAAGCTCGAGAAATTTAGGGCGGAGATTCTCTACTGCGCGGCAGAATCCATTCGCATCATTACCGCGCTCGTCTATCCAGTCATTCCGGAAGCGGCAACGAAGGTCTGGCGGCAACTTGGCCTGGGCGATATTGCCAAGGCGGACCTGAAAGATTTGAAGTGGGGCGATCTGCCGCCGGGCACCAAGCTCGGCGAGCTGAGTGCTGTGTTTCCCCGCGCAGAAAAGGAAGCCATCGAGCGTATGCAGAAAATGGAAGAGGACCGTCAGTCGCAAACCTCAGCGGACCAAGAGGCCGCGTCGGAGCAGGCGGCTCTGCGCCAGGCGAAAACATCGGGGCCAGCGGAGCAACCCCCGCCTCCGCATGTGCCTGAGCCGTTCTCCGCGACCGGACTGTCTCCTGAGCAGGAGGCGGATGCCGTCGCGCAACAAGCCGATGCCAACCGGCAGGAGAGTGCTGTGAGTGCCGTTTCCGATCCGCTCCCTCCGCCGCAACCGCTCGTAGAGCCCGTGACCCCCGCCGTGCCACCGGAACCAAAAATCGGCATTGAAGATTTCGCCAAGGTGGAATTGCGCGTCGCCATCGTTCGCGTGGCCGAGCGAGTTCCCAAGGCAGACCGTTTGCTGCGGCTGGAGGTGGACCTGGGCTATGAGCAGCGGCAGATCGTCGCGGGAATCGCCGGAGCCTACACGCCAGAGAGCCTGATCGGGCGCAAGGTGGTCATTGTCGCGAATCTTGCCCCGCGAAAACTGCGCGGCCTGGAATCGAATGGGATGATTGTCGCGGCTTCTGTGGGCGAAAAAGGCAAGCCGGTACTGGCGGGATTTTTGGAAGACGTAGAAATCGGCGCGCGGCTGAAATAGAGAAAGAACTCCCCATGCTGGTCGACTCGCACGCGCATCTTGACAGTGACCGCTACGCCGAGGACCGTGAGGCGATGCTGGCGCGTGCCTACGAGGCTGGCGTCGAAACCATTCTGGCGGTGGGAATCGGCGATGGCCCGAACACCATGCACGCGGCGCTCGACCTGAGCCGCGCGTATCGGTCGAGGCCGCACATGCCGCGGATTGTCGTCAGCGCCGGAATTCATCCCCATGAGGCGAACCTTGCGGATGAGAATGCGCTGAACAAGTTGGATGCTTTGGCGGCCGAGTCGGAAGTGGTTGCGGTCGGCGAAATTGGCCTGGACTACTTCTACGACCATTCGCCGCGCGAGGTGCAGCAGCGCGCCTTTGTGGATCAGATGAAGATTGCCGCGGCCCACAGCCTGCCGATCCTGATCCACTGCCGCGCCTCGGCGGACAGCACCAACGCCTGGGACGATGCGCTGGCGCTGCTGGACGAGCATTGGCGAACGACGGGGTTGGGCGGGGTACTCCACTGTTTTGAGGGAGAATATCGACACGCAAAGCAAGCGATGGACATGGGCTTTCTCGTTTCCTTCGCCGGCAACATTACCTTCCCCAAGGCGCAGCCTATCCGGGATGTGGCGGCGAAACTGCCCGCAGATCGCATGTTGATGGAGACGGATGCGCCTTTTTTGGCGCCGGCGCCGAACCGCGGAAAGCGCAATGAACCGGCCATGGTTCGGCGGGTGGCGGAGCAACTGGCTGCGGTCCGCGGCGTGAACTATGAGACCATGGCTTTGACGACGACGGAAAACTTTTACCGATTTTTTCGTCTGTCGGGGACCGGGAACGGAACCCTATTTTCCCACCCTAGCCGCAAACTACGCGGCGAGGATGGGGCACCCGATGCACGATAGCGCGAGAATTGAATCGAGTCAGGACAGGGAAGTATGGCGACAGAGAATTCGTTCGACATTGTCAGCAAAGTGGATGCGCAAGAGGTATTGAACGCGGTGGATCAGGCCTCCAAGGAGATTCGCACCCGCTTCGATTTGAAGGACACGCATTCGGAAATCAAGCTGGAAGGGGAAGAGGCGATCCAGTTGGCTTCCAGCGATGAATACAAGCTGAAGGCCGTCACTGAGATTTTGCAGCAGAAGCTGGCCAAGCGCGGAGTTTCGCTGAAGGCCCTGACCTATGGCAAGATCGAGCCGGCCTCCAACTCCAGCGTTCGCCAGAAAATCACCCTGCAACAGGGGATTGCGATCGAGAAGGCAAAAGAGATCGTCAAGCTGATCAAAGACTCAAAAAGCAAGGCGCAGGCGACCATCCAGTCGGATACGGTGCGCGTCAGCAGCAAGGACCGGGACACCTTGCAGGATATGATTGCAATGTTGAAGAAACACGACTTTGGCATCGACCTGCAGTTCACGAATTATCGTTCCAATTAGCCGGCGGCGCTTGCGGGCTGCCTCCTTTTCGTTGAGGCGTTCAGCAAGACCAGGCTGGAACACGGAAGCATGGATGGAGAACGTTTGAGCACAACGGCCATCACGACGGCAAAAGAGGTGTTCGACCTGCTGCGCGACGAACTGGCCGCGATGGAGCGGGAATTCGAGCGCCTTTCCGCGTCGGAGGTCGATTCCATCACGGAAATTGCAGGATACCTCCGCGAAGGCGGCGGCAAGCGGATTCGTCCAGCGCTGCTGCTGCTGGCCGCGAAGTCGTTGGGCCACCACGGCGCCAGCAGCATCCGCCTGGGCGCAGTCATTGAGATGGTCCACACGGCGACGCTGGTGCATGACGACATCATCGACGTGGCCGACATCCGCCGGGGACGGCCTTCGGCAAACACGCAATGGGGCAACTCCAAATGCGTGCTGGCGGGCGACTGGCTGTATATGCAGGCCTTCCGCGTGGCCCTGGAGGAGCGCAATTTTCGCATTCTCGATCTCCTGATCGGCCTGACGCAGCAGATGGTCGAGGGCGAACTGCTGCAGATGGAGAGCCTCGGCAGTTCGCTGACCGAGCATGACTATTACGAGTTGATTTATCGAAAGACAGCCTGTCTGTTTCGCGTTTCCATGCAGTTGGGCTGCGTGCTGGCCGGTGCGTCCCCGGCGATGGAAAAGGCGCTTGGGGATTATGGGCGGAACGTTGGATTGGCCTTCCAGATTGTGGACGATGTCCTGGACCTGACCGCCAGCGAAGCGGTGCTGGGCAAGCCGACTGCCAGCGATCTGCGCGAAGGCAAGGCCACCCTGGCGGTGGTCCACGCCCTGGAGCATGGGACGGCCGAAGAGCGCGCCGACATTCTTGCGGTGATCGACGACCAGGGCTTTGAGCGTGTCAGGCACGAGCGGATTCTTGCCATCCTCCATCGCAACGGCTCGATCGATCACGCCATTCAGGTTGCAGACGCGCACGCGGAGGCGGCGCGCGAAAATCTTGCCATGTTGCCGGACTCAGAATTCAAGCGGGCGCTGTTGTGGGTGCCGGATTTCGTCGTGTCCCGCGATAAATGACGGTCGGCGATCGGGACATCTCTGCCTGACCCCTTTTCTGCCTGTGTTTGCCCATGCATCCATAAACGATATCGATTTCATCTCCTGGAGAACCTATGCGGGTTGTACCCAAACGATTGTCACGATTGTGCGCGTCGATCGTAATGCTGGGCGCATTGGCATGGATTGCCGCTGACGGCCAGACGGCCACGCCGAACGCGGTTGCGCCGAACTCCAGCGCGCAGGTGCTGGACCACATCGACCTGGTGCTGCAATGGTCTCGCCAATGGAGCGGCGCGGAGGCCTACGTCGTCGTCCCTGGCGATGAACTGTATGTCGAAAACGGGCAGGACATTGCGCGGCAAGTGGTGCAGTTGGAGTTTCAGTCGGCGTTTGCGCAGGCCGCGTTGATTGGGCAATCGTCGAGCAAGCCGATTCCGGCGGACGCAAATTCGCCGAACTCCACCGACGCCCAGAACATTCTGAAAGTGCAGCAGGGCGTCGCCCAACAACTGCAAACATTGAAGACCGAACTGGACGCGCTGGACAAGCAAATTCCCACTGCGTCGGCGAAGCAACGCGCAGCGCTGGAATCGCGGCGGGACACCTTGCAGGGGCAGATGGATTTGGCGCTTGCGCTGCAAGACAATCTGCGGCGGCTGACCGCATTTATGAATTCGACGGACAGCGCCAACGGAGTGGCGACAGAATTCACCGCGAAGATCCGGGCGTTGCAGCGGACAGTTCCGATGTCGGCCATTCCTGTGGGACCG
>JAJYVR010000018.1 GCA_021791935.1 Acidobacteriota bacterium | reverse complement strand
GGTGAGACTGCGGCGCAAACCGGCAGCGCCGCCGACCGCAGCGCTGTTTTTCTTCTCCATGACGGTCCTTGCTTAAACCGGATTTAAAAATACAGTATTCAGAAATAAGGAACACGATTCCGAGCGTAGCGAAGAATCCAGAGGGCGATCGCGGCCATTGCCGGGCAAATATTTTCTGGATTCTTTACTCCGGTCGCCGCGGCGACCCGCATTCAGAATGACTCTCCTCGATCTACGGCTGCACCAACGGCAAATCAGCTTTTTTGTGTCCCTTCCACTGTAACTGCTGCTGGCCGAGTTTTACCGCTGAATCTTTGTGTCCGCTTTGGACGGCCCCTTGGCCACCTGGGCCGGTGTCGGCAGTTGCGAGGCGTTCCAGCCTCCACCCAAAGAACCCACCAACTCCACCACGCCCATCATCTGTTCCACTTGCAGATCGGCCAGGGTCCGCCGATCGCCCAGCAATGTCGTCTGCAACAGGACCACGTCGATATAGGGATCGAGGCCAGTTTCATAGCGGCCGATCTCCAGATTCAGGGCGTCCTGCGCGGAGGCCACAGCTTGCCTTTGCTGCTGGATTTGCTGCGACAAAATACGGACCTGGGCCAGATAATCTTCCACCTGCTGGAACGCCGTCAATACGGTCAGGCGGTAGTTGGCAAGGTCCGCGTTGTAGATCGCTACGTACTCGTGGAGCGTCGGGTCCAGAGCGGCGTTAAACAGGGGCACGGAAATTGTAGGCCCGACCGACCAGAAGCGACTGGGCCAGTCCAGTAGATGGGAAAACGCCGAGCTTTGCGTGCCTCCACTGTCGGAAAGGACCAGGTTGGGATAGAAGGTAGCGTAGGCCACGCCGATTTCAGCATTCGCCGCGGCCATGGTACGTTCCGCGGCCGCGATGTTTGGGCGGCGCGGTTCGGGTCCCAGAGAGGCAGTGGGCGGTCCGGCCCAACGTGCGAAGCAGGAGCTTCTTGTGCCAATTCTTCCTTTTCCATTGAAACAACTTTCGCTTTCCAGCTTGTTTTCCATGCCGCTGCGACGACTTCGCAGCCAACCCTAGTGTACGAGACAGTTTTTCGGCGATGAATCGTAGACGGGATTCCTGCCCAATAAGATTCAGCCTGGCCACTCCGGACCGAAAAATAACGCCGGAAAAATTCGCGCCGGCAAACAGAATGCATCCAGGCGCGTTGGAGATGGCTGCAGGCTAGGGAAACTCCGCAGCGGCTCGCTATACTAGAGGCTCAGTCGGCGATTGCCTATGGCCACGCATTTGGATGAAATTCTAGCAGTCACACGGCGCGATGTTGAGTTGCGAAAGCGGTCGGCGAACCTGGCTGATTTGCAACGTCGCGCCGCCGCGCACACTCCACGAGGGTTTGCCGCTGCATTGCGTCGTGGTGCGACCGAGCAACCGGCGATCATCGCGGAACTGAAAAAGGCGTCTCCGTCGCGAGGGCTGATCCGAGCGGATTTTCATGTGGCTTCTCTCGCCGCCTCCCTTGCAAATGCCGGAGCCGCCGCGCTTTCCGTCCTGACGGAAGAACATTTTTTTCAAGGCAGCCTTGCGAATCTGGAACAAGCCTCGCAGTCGGTCACGATTCCTTGCCTGCGCAAAGATTTTATCGTGGACGAATTTCAGATTCTGGAGGCGCGCGCCTCCGCTGCCGACGCAATTCTGCTGATTGCCGCCGGACTCGACGACTCTGCGCTGCAACGGCTGACGAACGCCGCCCACGCGCAGCAGTTGGATGTGCTGTGCGAAGTTCACAATGCTGAGGAACTGGCGCGCGTTCTCGATCTGGGCTGCGATGCCATTGGCGTGAACAACCGCAATCTGCACACCTTTGAAGTCCGCCTGGAAACTTCACTGGAACTAGCTTCCAGCCTGCCGCCCACCGCAGTGCGTGTTGCCGAAAGCGGGATCCATACGGCTGCCGATATTGCGCGTCTTCGGGCAGTTGGTTTCGACGCATTTTTAGTGGGCGAGTCCCTGATGCGGCAACCCGATCCGGCCCAGGCGTTGATGCATCTGTTGGCTGTATCGGCCGCGCACACTGAGGTTCCCGCTTGACGCGGCCGCCATGTGGATAAAAATCTGCGGGACCACATCGCGGGAAGATGCAAAGGTCGCGGTCGACGCCGGGGCCGACGCCGTCGGTTTCGTTTTTGCCGCCAGCCCGCGCCGCGTTACGCCGGAAGTTGTTCGCGAAATTATCCGCGCGCTTCCGTCCAACGTGGAGAAGATTGGAGTGTTCGTCGACGCCTCCGCCGAAGAAATTATCGCCACCGCTGAGGCCGCTGGATTGACGGGAGTGCAACTCCACCGCGAATATTCTGCTGCCGATGTCTCAAATATGCGCGCGCGGCTGAGGAAGTCGACCGAATCTTTGCGCGTCGTCCATGTGGCGCCCTACGATGGAGATTCCGCCGGCTTCGCGCGTCAGTTGCAATCGCTGGCTGCGCTGCCGGTCGCCGACGACGACCCAACCGTCGTGCTTGTCGACACGCGCGTGGGCGACAAGGTTGGCGGGACGGGCATTCCGTTCGATTGGGACGCGGCACAAAATGCCTTCCATCAACATGCCGCAAATCTTCGTTTGATTGCGGCCGGCGGATTGCAGCCGGAAACTGTTCGCCAGGCCATCCAAACCATGCGACCGTGGGGAGTGGACGTTTGCAGTGGAGTTGAAGGTGTTCCGGGCCGAAAAGATCATCGGCAGGTGACGGAATTTATCCGTTCCGCGCGAGCAGCAGCCGCTGAATTTGCGGAGGCAGCACAATGATAGAAGGATCGAATGGCAGAACAGAATCGAATTGAACTTGAAATGCCTCCGGTAGCAACGGTGCCCGGACGCTTCGACGCCTATGGCGGCCGTTACGTGCCGGAAACCCTGATGGCCGCCTTGCAGGAACTTGAAGCTGCCTACGCCGAAGCGCAGCGCGACCCTGCGTTTTCAAGCGAGCTTGCCCACCTGCTGCATCACTACGCAGGGCGGCCGACTCCGCTCTACTTCGCATCGCGACTCACCGAATCCCTGGGCGGCGCAAAAATTTACTTGAAGCGCGAAGACCTGCTGCACACCGGCGCGCACAAGATCAACAACTGCCTGGGCCAGGGCCTGCTCGCGCGCCGCATGGCCAAGCGCCGCATCATTGCGGAAACCGGCGCGGGACAGCACGGCGTCGCCACGGCGACAGTGTGCGCCCTGTTCGGCATGGAGTGCATCGTGTACATGGGGCAGGAGGACATGCGCCGGCAGGAGCTGAACGTCTACCGCATGCGTCTGCTCGGGGCCGAAGTGCGCAGCGTCAGCACCGGTTCCGCGACCCTGAAAGACGCCATCAATGAAGCCATGCGCGACTGGGTGGTGAATGTGCGCACCACGCATTATCTTCTGGGCAGCGTGCTGGGCGCGCATCCCTATCCCACCATGGTGCGCGATTTTCAAAGAGTCATCGGCGTCGAAGCGCGTCGGCAGATTCTCGAAGCGGAGGGCCGCTTGCCGAATGCTGTGCTGGCCTGTGTCGGCGGCGGCTCCAACGCCATCGGCGCGTTCTATGAATTTATCCCCGACAGAAATGTGCGCCTGATCGGTGTAGAAGCCGGCGGGCGCGGCCCAGCGCTCGGCGAACATGCAGCGCGGTTTCAAGGCGGCTCGCCCGGCGTGTTGCAGGGCACCTACTCCTACGTGCTGCAAGATGACGCGGGTCAAATTTCCAGCACGCATTCCGTTTCCGCCGGTCTCGATTATGCGTCGGTGGGCCCGGAACACGCTGCGCTGCACGATTCCGGTCGCGCCGAATATGTCTCCGCTTCCGATGAATCGGCCTTGCAGGCCACGGTTCGGCTGGCTCGCACGGAAGGAATTCTGCCCGCGCTGGAAAGTGCGCACGCCGTCGCGGAGGCGGTTCGTATCGCGCCTGCCATGGACCGCAACGATATTCTGCTGATCAACGTTTCCGGTCGCGGCGACAAGGACATGGGCATTCTGGCGCGCGAGCTGAAGTTGCAGGGAGCGTAATCGATGGCCATACATTTTCAGAATCATCCCGGCCTGGTGGTGTATTTGACCATCGGCGATCCTGACCTCGCCACCAGCAAGAAAATTGCGCTCGCGGCGATCGATGCCGGCGCGGATGTGTTGGAACTGGGCGTGCCCTTCAGCGATCCGCTCGCGGACGGTCCCGTCATCCAGCGCGCCAGTGAGCGCGCGGTACACAACGGGACCCGTCTGGAAGATGTTCTTGCTCTGGCGAGCGCCCTGCGAAAAGAGCGCCCGTCTGTCGGCCTGGTCGTCTTTTCCTATCTCAATCCCATTCTCCGGCTCGGTCTCGAATCCTTTGCGGCAGCGGCGGAAAAATCGGGCGTTGACGCCGTTCTGGTGACCGATTTGATTGCGGAAGAATCCGAGGAATATCGCGCTGTCCTGAGGAAACATCGTCTGCAGCCGATTTTTCTGGCCGCCCCTACCAGCCCGGATCATCGCCTGGCGCGCATTGCGGAAGTTTCTGAGGGATTTATCTACGCCATTTCCCGCGTCGGCATTACCGGCGCGCAACAGCAGGTGGCCGGCGATGCTCGCGAGCTGGTCACAAGATTGCGCCGCTTTACCAAATTGCCGATCGCTCTGGGCTTCGGCATTTCGAACGCCGCGCACGTCGCCGTGGTGGCGGAATACGCCGATGCCGTCGTGGTGGGCAGCGCCATTGTGGCCCTCATCGAACAGTCCAGTGCCGAAGAAGCGCCCGCGGAGGTCGGAAAATTTATCGCTGCGCTGCGCGCGCCGGTCGCCAGCGAAACTGCGGTCCCCTGAAAAATTCTTCGCAGTCGATTAGGATGAACATCATTATCTTTTTTCAGGCAGGCAACCTCACCGAGCATTCGCAAGCCACTCTGTGAACCTGTCTTGAGGGTGGTTCATGGACATTGCAGAATGGCGTCGGAAGATCGATGAGCTCGACCGCCAGATCGTGAAATTGATCAGCGAACGTGCCAGGGCGGCGCAGGCCATCGGTCGTTTGAAGCGCGCAACCGACTTGCCGATTTATGAACCTACGCGGGAAACGACGATTTTTGAGAATGTGCGCAAGAACAATCCAGGTCCTTTGCCCGATATGGAGCTGACTCACATCTACGAGCGCATTATCGATGTGATGCGGACCCTGCAAAAAGATGAATTGGCAGCGGCGCTGGACGACGACGCGCTGAAGGACAGCAAGGTAGAAAACCCGACGAAACGAGACCTGAAATGATTGTCGCTATGTTGCATGACGCCACCGAGGAAGAGATCCAGCACGTGCTGGCGCGGATGGTCGAGATTGGTTTCAACGTCCATCGCACCACCGGCACACAGCAAACCGTTTTGGCGGGTGTGGGCCAGCCGGCCAGCTTCGATGTGCAGGATTTTCAGGTGATGGCCGGCGTCGCCGAAGCGCACCGCATCACCTCGCCGTACAAACTCGCGGGCCGAGGGTTTCGACCGTCCGGCACTGTCATCCGCTTTCCCAATGGGGTCACTGTTGGCGGCGACGAGGTCATGGTGATGGCCGGTCCCTGCTCGGTCGAATCGCGGGAGCAGATGTTCGCGATCGCGCGGCAGGTTGGCGACGCGGGGGCAAAATTTCTGCGCGGCGGGGCCTTCAAACCGCGTAGCTCGCCCTACTCCTTTCAGGGCATGGGCCTCGATGGTCTGCGACTGCTGCGCGAAGTCGGCGATGCCACCGGCCTGCTGATCGTCAGCGAGGTCATGGAAATTTCTCAGATTGAGTTGATGCTGCCTTACGTCGACGTCCTGCAGGTCGGCGCGCGCAATATGCAGAACTTCAATCTTTTGCGCGAGCTTGGCCTGATACGCAAACCTGTGCTGCTGAAGCGAGGCATTGCGGCCACCATTGAAGAGCTGCTGCTCTCCGCCGAATATATTTTGTCCGGCGGAAATTACGACGTGATGCTGTGCGAGCGCGGCATTCGCACCTTTGAGACCTATACGCGCAACACTATGGATGTTTCCGCGTTGCCCGTCCTGAAGCATCTTTCTCATCTGCCGGTGCTCGGCGATCCATCGCACGGCACAGGTCGGCGCGATATGGTCCCGGCCATGGCGCGCGCTTCGGTCGCCGCCGGTTGCGACGGCCTGCTGATTGAGGTCCATCCCAACCCGGACAAGGCCGTTTCCGACGGCGCGCAATCGCTGTTCCCGCAGCAGTTTGAAAAATTGATGGACGAGTTGCGCATCATCGCCACCGCCGTCGGACGCAACATCGGCCCGCGCGCGCGCGAAGCTGCGCTGCACGCCAAAGTGTAGACAAACCGTGCCCGAATCCATCCAGAGCATTGCCATCCTTGGCGCCGGCCTCATCGGTTCGTCCGTCGGCCTGGCGCTGCGCGCCAATGGGTTCGCCGGCAGCATCGTTGGCTGGGACCGCGCTCCAGAGGAAGCCGAAATTGCCCGCGACAAAGGCGCGATCGATTCCGTCGCTGCCGACCCGCTGGCCGCCGCCCGCGCAAGCGATACCATCCTGCTGGCTACGCCGGTCTTCGGCATTCTGGAATGGATCGAGAAGCTTGCGCCCGTCCTTCAGCAGCACCAGTTGGTGACGGATGTCGGCAGCACCAAGCGCGAAATCTGCGCGCTTGCGGCGGAGGCTTTTTCCTCCTCCGGCGCTGCGTACTTTCTTCCCGGCCATCCCATGGCGGGCAAGGAAGTTTTCGGCGCGGCCAACGCCGACGCGAATTTATTCCAGGGCGCGGTCTGGCTCTTCACCTCGCCGGAGCCGAGTCCAGACGAGGCGAAGAATCCGACCCTCGGCCGGCAGCGAGCCGATAAATGGCGGCACTGGGTGGCGCGCATGGGCTGCCGCATGTTGGACCTCGACCCTGTTCGCCACGATGAAATCTGCGCCTGGGCCAGCCATCTGCCGCAGATGCTGGGAACGGCGCTGGCCGCGCTCCTCGAAGATACCTTCCCGGAAGATGGCAAGGAAAAGGGAAATCTCGACAGCGCTTCCGCGCAACTGCGCGCCATCGGCGGTCGCGCCATGCATGAGATGACGCGCCTCGGCGCCAGCCCCTATTCCATGTGGCGGGACATTGCCCAGACCAACGACGAGGCCATCGCCGCCGCGCTGTTGGCGCTGGAACAGCGCCTTGCCTCCATCCGCGAAAACCTCAAGCAGCCCGAGTTGCGCGAAGAATTCCTCCGCGCCAACCGCTTCCGCTCCCGCTTCTAGCCGCATCCACCTGCAGCAAACGCGGCGCTACTGTACGTAAGAAAATTGTCATCCCGAGCGAAGGTCGCTGCGGCGACCGCAGTCGAGGGACCTGTTTTTCGCTACGTAATCCAGCAGTTTTGGATTTGCAATCGACAGAGCGTTCCAGATGGATCATAATGATCCTATTGATCATGGTATCTGGAGGTCCGCAATGATTACAGAAGTCACCGCCGTCAACTTCCGCCAAAATCTGGGCGAGATGATCAGCCAGGTGCAGTATCGCAGCGACAGTATTGTCATCAACAAGGATGGCAAGCCGGTGGCCGTTCTGGTTGACGCCGAGCTTTTTGCCCGCATTCGCCGCATGCGCGAGCGATTCGATGCATTGAGCCGCCGCATTGCCGAGGCCTACGCGGATGTGCCGGTCGAGCAGGGAATGGCGGAAATCGATGCGGCGGTAGTGCGCGAACGGCAACCGCGGAAGCCCCGACCTAAGAACCGGCGACCACGGGAACGGCAACCACGGAAACGGCAACCGTGACCGCGCGACTGCGAGTGGTCCTGGACACCAACGTGCTGGTGTCCGGCCTCGCCTATCCCGGCAGCGTTCCAGGACGAATCCTCGGCGTCTGGCAGCAGGGAGGACTGGATGTCGTCCTGTCTCGGTATATTCTGGAGGAGATGGTCCGGGTGCTGCCGCGGCTTTCGCGGATTCTGCTGAACTCCGCGGAGATTCGCGATCTTGCCGACACCTTCATGTTCCTGGCGGACATCGTCGGACCCGCCGCCGAACCGGAGGAAACATTGCGTGACCGGGCCGATTGGCCGGTGCTGGGCACTTTGCGGGCGGCGCAGGCCGACTACCTGATCACCGGCGACAAAGACCTGCTCGCGCTTGCCGAGCGCTACCCCATCGTCACGCCCGCCGCCTTCCGGGAACGCCACGGCGTCTAGCCCGCGCCATCCGCAAAAACCTCAAGCAGCCCGAGTTGCGCGAAGAATCCCTCCGCGCCAACCGCTCCCGCTCCAGATTCTAAGCAGCGGAAGCTCTTGTATGGGGTATATTGCGGTTCTAAAGTTCGTCATTCTGAGGTCGCCGTGGTGACCGAAGAATCCATGCATTGGCTTTTCTATGAAATACCGAGATCCTTCACTTCGCTCAGGATTACGAAATGTCTGCGGCACATCTGGAAATAGCTGTATCCTGTGGCGAGGGAATCAGGCCTTTGCACATTGCCACACAAAAGCGGGCAGATAAACCCCATTGAAGCAATACCTCTAAAAACGAGTAGTTCGGGAGCGGCATGAAGGACCAAAGACTTCAGATTTCAGACATAGTTCGGCACATCGATGATGCGACACTAGGCGCGCTTAACGTCCCGGAGTTTCAGAGGAAATACGTTTGGCGAGCCTCTAAAGTGGTTGACTTGGTAGACTCCCTTTGGCGCGGCTATCCGGTAGGCACCCTTCTTCTATGGGAGTCTGCCTACGAATCTCCGCGAACGGCACTTGGAACTCAAGGCCCCAAGTTGTGGATAGTGGATGGTCAGCAGCGCGTCACTTCTCTCGCCCTGCTCTTCGGAAAAAAACCCTACTGGTGGCCGGACGCTACGCAGTGGAATAGGTTCTATGAAAAATACGATGTTCTCGCAAACATTGCGAGGGACAAGGACGACCTTGAGTTTGGACTCGTTAACCCTATCCGTAGAAAGTCGAGCGAATGGCTATCTGTTCGGTGGGTTCTAAACTCAGCAAACCTATCTGAACTAGCAGCTGAGGTATCCGAAAAGCTGGGGAATACCAAGCGGTTCGCAGAGATCCACGAGAAGCTGCAATCAATCAAGAAAATTGAGACGGCCCAACTGTACGAGATTATTGTGGATCACGAACTTGAAGATGTTGCTGAGATATTTGGAAGATTGAACACCGCAGGAACAAAAATCCGTGAAAGCGACATCGTAGTTGCGCTTGTAGCTGCGAAACAACAGGGCTGGATAAGGCAGAAGTTCGACCCATTTCTGAAGGACCTCGAGTTAAAGGGGTTTGAATTCGATCCAGGTGTGGTCGTCAGAACTCTTGCAATAATCGGGCACGGTAGTGCAAGACTCAAAGAGGTTCCGCAATCATTCTGGGATCCCTCGGATGACTTTGATGAATACTGGCGGAAGACGAAAGAGGCCATCTCTGCAGTGGTCAAAAATCTTATTGAATATGGAGTACTTTCCAGTGATCTCTTGCCGTCACTAAACGCCCTCATACCTGTGTTTGTGATGAGAGCGACCTTTCCCCAAGAGTTTCAGTTCGGCAAAGCATTTGGTTGGCTCTTAAGTGCGACGCGTGATGGTCGGTACAGCGGGTCAGCGACCACGGTTCTTGATCGAGACACAAAGCAGATCAGGGCGGGGAAATCCTTCTCGGATACCATTGGCGACTTAACTGGTTTGCTATCGGCACCCGTTGGCTTCACATCTGATGACTTCCGTGAGGAATACACCGACAAGGTTCTAAGACTGATTCTCTACCTGACTGTGTTTAATGCCAAGGCCAAAGACTGGATTAAACAGGACGTCCGAATCGGTTTTGACAAAGAGGACAATGAAATCAACGAAGGCTTTAAGCCAGAATGGCATCATATTTTTCCGAGAAAAGTCGTCAAAGGCTCGTTTGACCTCGCTTCAGTGGACTGTCTGGCGAACATCGCTGTGCTGAACGAAAAGGCAAACAGATCTTTCAGCGCTAAGGTTCCGCAACAGTATTTGAAGGACTACAACGTGAGCCCGGAACGGTTGGACGAACAGGCAGTTCCCGCCGATGGGCTTCTCGATGTGAGTAGGTTCGAAGAGTTCCTAAAGGTTCGCGCAAGCAAATTGGCAGAACGCGCGACAGCTTATGTCCAGGCTCTCGCTAGATAGCAAGACTGTGCGAAGGGTATGCTGTCAGACGGGACCTAAGACCTTGGCAATATAATCCGCCTTGATGCACTCTCTATTTGGAAGTTGACCTGCTTGTGAGTCTATTCTGATCCGTCCGCGCAATCCGATTGCATAATTCGCGGCCCATCCGGTACAACGGCAGCATGGATGTTTTGACAGCGGCGGAAATGCGCCAGTGCGATGAACGCACTGTGGAGCGCGAGGGCATCTCCTGGCAGGGCCTGATGGAGGCGGCAGGCTCGCAGGTGGCGGAGTTTGTCGCGCGCCAGTTTCCGGCGGCGCAAAGCGTCCTGGTGATCTGCGGAAAGGGCAACAACGGCGGCGACGGCCTGGTGGCTGCGCGGCATCTGGAGGCGGGCGGCAAGCGGGTGCGCCTGATGCTGCTGTCGCCGTTCGAGCAACTGAGCCAGGATGCCCGCGCGATGTTTGAGAAGCTGCCGCAGGTCCTCAAGAAATCCAGCATGCTGCTGGCGACCGAAGAAGATCTGCACCGCGTTCCATTCCAAGACTGTTTCCACGAGACGGAATTGTTTCTGGACGCGATCCTGGGCACCGGCTTTCATCCGCCATTGCGCGGCGTGGCAGCAGCCTTGAAAAACAAACTCGCGGACCATCCTGCTCCTATCGTTTCGGTCGATCTTCCCACTGGATGGGACGCCGACTCCACCGCCATGTCCGCGCCCGATGCCTTCCGCTCCGACGCCGTCATCACCTTTACCGCGCCCAAGCTGGCGCACGTGTTTGGCGGATTGACGCGCGGCCCGGTGGCCGTGGCGCAGATCGGTTCTCCGGCGGAGCTGGCAGTGTCGCGTGCTGGCCTGCACTGGACCGGCGCGTCCAAAGCGATCATCGAGCAACCGCGAGCGCTCGACGCCAACAAGGGCCGCTTCGGACATGTCCTGGTGGTCGGCGGTTCGCCCGGCAAAGCGGGCGCTGCGTCGATGGCGTCTTTGGCGGCGATGCGCGCGGGCGCGGGCCTGACGACTGCGGCGATTCCGCGCAGCGTCGCCGACATTGTTGCCGGATTTGCTCCCGAGATGATGACGTTGTTGCTGGAAGAATCTTCCAGCGGGAACATTGCACTCAACAATCTCGATGCCACGAGAATGGACAAAATGCTGCGCGGCATCACCACGCTGGCCATCGGTCCCGGCCTTGGCCGCGAGCCGGAGACGGCGGAATTCATCCGCGAACTGGTGCTCCGGACTGAGTTGCCCACCGTGCTCGACGCCGATGGCCTGAATGCGTTTGAAGGCCACACCGAATTGCTGGACGGATCGAAGCGCCAATTGGTGTTGACGCCGCATCCGGGAGAGATGGCGCGGCTGTTAGGCTCGACCATTGCCGATGTCGAGCGCGATCGGGTGACGACGGCGCGCAACTTCGCGACAGAACATCATGCGACCCTGGTGCTGAAAGGCTGGCGCACGCTGGTTGCGCACCCGGACGGCAGCATCGCGGTGAATACCAGCGGCAATCCGGCGATGGCCAAGGGCGGCAGCGGCGACATTCTTACCGGCATGACGGCGGCGCTGGTCGCGCAATTTCCGAAGCGCATCCAAGAAGCTGTGGAGTGTGCTGTGTGGCTGCACGGCGCGGCGGCGGACCTGTTCGCGCGCGAACGCGACGAGCACACGATGCTGGCGACGGAGATGTTGCAGCATCTTTCGCGGGCCATCGAAACGCCTGTCGAGCGCGACAACTTTACCTGGCTGCGGGAGGGACAGCGGTGAGCGACGGGAAATCCATGGACGACAAAGTTCGCGTCTTCACCACGCACTCCGCGGAGGAGACCATCGAGGCGGGGCGCGAGCTGGCGAAGTTGCTCGACCCTCCGAAAACGCTGCTGCTGCGCGGAGATTTAGGCGCGGGCAAAACCACGCTGGTGAAGGGAATTGCCGCCGCCCTGGGCGCGGCGGAGCCGGATGAGGTCACCAGTCCAACCTTTACCTTGATCCATGAATATGCGGGTCGCAGCGTGGAGAACGGGAAGCTCGGCGAGACCGTTCTGCTGTATCACCTGGACCTGTATCGGATTGAAAATCAGCGCCAGTTGGATACGCTGGGCATGGAAGAACTGATGACGCCGCAGAGCGTGTTGCTGATCGAGTGGGGAGAAAAATTTCCCTCCGTCACGGCGCGGTGCGACGGAGAGATTGTCATTGAAACCCTGCACGGGGACGAACGCCGCATCACCCTGACACTACATACGCCGAAAGTCGCCTCTTAAAACCCAACGATGCTGTAGCCGCTGTCGACATGGATTACTTCGCCGGTGATGCCGGAAGCCAGGTCCGAGGCCAGAAAAACGGCCGTGTTGCCGACTTCCGCCTGCTCCGTATTGCGATGCAATGGGGCGCGGTCCGCATGATACTTCAGCATGTCGCCCAGGTTGCCGATGCCGCGCGCAGCCAGGGTCTTGATCGGGCCGGCGGAGATGGCATTCACGCGAATGTTCCGCTTGCCCAGGTCGTTGGCAAGATAGCGAACGGTCGCTTCCAGCGCCGCCTTGGCCACGCCCATCACCTTGTAGTGCGGCACAACTTTTTCCGCGCCATAGTAGGTCATGGTCATGATGCTGCCGCCCTCCGTCATCAGCGGCGCAGCGGCGCGCGACAGCGCGATCAGAGAATAGACGCTGACATCGTGCGCGATGCGAAAGCCTTCGCGGGTGGTCTGAAGAAAGTCGCTCTTCAGGTCTTCGGCGGGAGCATAGGCGACGGAATGCACCAGGACGTGCAGCTTGCCATGGCGCTGCTTCAGGTCGGCAAAGACGCCGGCAATTTCGGCATCGTTGGACACGTCGCATTGCACGGCCTCGGCGCCGGGCAGGTCGGCCAGCAGGCCCTCCGCTTCCTGTTTCATGCGGTCATTTTGATAGCCGATGATGAGCTTGCAGCCCGCCTCGTGCAGTTTTTGCGCAATGGCCCACGCGATGGAACGTTTGTTCGCCAGACCGAAAACCACCGCGATGCGACCCTTCAGTTGCAACATGCTTCCTCCATGATCCTGTGTTCGGTCGCCGAGGCGACTGCCTTACGCAGAATACCAGCCAGAACGCTAACCGCCGAGATCGATGAGTTCAACCTTCTCAATGGGCTGGCCCAGAAACCGGCTGCCCAGGGTACGAAACTTGTCCACGGAATCTGTCGCAAAAAAGTGGCAGACAGGAACATTTGCGTCGCCCGCGCGAGAGTGGCCCGTAGCCAAGGACTTCAAACTCTCCAATTGCGCGCGGACCCGTTGCGCCGTGCTCTCCGCCGAATCCAGAATTGCGACGTCCTCCGGCAACGATTCGCGCAGCAGGCCGCGCAGCAGCGGGTAATGCGTGCAGCCCAGCAGCACGGTGTCGAACGCCAGTCCAGCGGCCTTTGCTTCCGTCTGCGCCTGCTCCAGATAAATGCGCAGCACCTCCCGTGTGACGGGCTGGCCGGTCCATCCTTCCTCAATCAGCGGCACCAGCAGGGGGCAGGCTTTCTCAATGCTCCGCAACCCATGCGCGGCACAGGCGCGCGCATAGGCGTGGCTGTCGACGGTGGCCTGGGTGGCCAGCACCAGCACGTTGCGAGTTGCGCTGGCGGCGGCCGCGCTGTCGGCGCCGGTCTCGATCACGCCAAGCACAGGAACATGCGCTGCCGACTTGATGGCATCGAGCGCCAACGCACTGGCGGTGTTGCACGCGATGACGATGTAGTCCGCGCCGTAGGATTCCAGCAGTTGCGCGCTCTCCACTGCGTAGCGGGCCACCGTCGCCTGCGACTTCGAGCCATACGGCAGGCGCGCGGTATCGCCAAGATAGAAGAATTCCGCCGAGGGGATTTGCGGCAGCAGGGCGCGCAGCACCGTCAGGCCGCCAAATCCGGAATCGAACACGCCAATGCGAATCTTGCCTGAAGTCGTCATGGTTGGCTCTCCGCGGATGTTTTCGCGGACGAGTCGGTGCCCGGCGGAGCGACTGCGTCGGAAGCCACGCCCCCCGGAACATCGTTCGCGGTCAGATACGTTCGGCTCAGGTCTGCATGGCCGGCGAGCGTTTCTCTCTCATGTCCATCGACCAGAAATCTTACCTGCGCAATTTGCGGAAAATTCGCGTGCAGCGTTCCCAGGATGGAAAGCAAGGTCAGGTTCTCCACCAGGATGCCCGATGGATGATGGTCGACAAAACTTCCATCCAGGTTGATCACGGCCATCTGTTGCGGATGCGCTGCATTTGACTCCGGAATCGGCAACAGAAAAACGTCGCCGACCGCGGGAACGGGCGCGAGCGGATGGGGAGAGGCAGGCTCGGCATATTCAGCGAAAAGGTCGTTCAGCAGGGTCCGCGCGCGCGTGGTGGTTTCGTCCGGCAACGCAAACTGCTGCTCGACGGGCGCCAGCGAGCCATCCTCGTCGTTTGCGATCAGGAGGGTCACTTGCACCGGCGCAGCTTCCACTGGAACGGGCATGGGCGCGGAATCTGGAACGGCCGCAAGCTGGTCCTGGGCGCGGGCGCGCATCCGAATCAGATAGGCTGCCATCAGGACAGAGGCGACCAGCAGCAGCCACAAAATGATTTTCTGATAACGCGGAATCAAGGCTGCTGCCTCCAATCGCTGCGCCATGCGGCCAACGCGGCATCCAGGGCGTCAACAATCTTCTGTCGGTAGCCGGGGTCGCTCAACGGCGTGTTCACGTCCAGCGGAGCAACCTCGATGGCCACCGCGGGGCAGGCCATACTGTCCAGGGGCATCAGAGAAGTTCTCGCGATCAGCGCCGGGATGTGTTGTTGCGTCAGGGCCGCGTCCACGTCCGACTCCAGTCGCAAACTCGACGTTTCGTAGGAGGCCTGGGCAGTTTGCCAGGGCAAAAATGCGCGCCGGGGATCGGCTTCCCTCACCGCCGGCAGGGAAGAAGTAAACAGGTGCACGCCGTTTCCCGTGGAGGTCGCGTGCAGCAGGATGCAGGCGGATGCATGGGAACGATTGGCAACGGTGGCGCGCGCGGCGCTGTCGAGCGCGACATCCGAATCGCGCGTGAAGACGGAACGAATGCCGCGCGAGATCAGTGCCGCGCGCAATTGGTCCGCAAGCGCAAGCGTATATGTTTTTTCCGGAGTTGCCGGGTCCAGCATCGCTCCCGTGTCCGCGCCACCGTGGGCCGGGTCCAGCAACACGACAAATCGCAACTCCGTCGGTTGCGGTTGTGCCGCAACTGGAATTCCCGATACAGATGTATTGGATTGCGAACCAGGAGACGGCGGTTGAGAGGTCGCGGAAGGCGGGGCGGCGGCAGGCCGCGTCGCAGGCCGGGTTGGCGACTGCTGCGCGTCGCCGACTGAGAAAAAACACAGGCAGAATGTTCCAGCCATCGGCAAACCGGTTCGTCGTACCCACAGGCGACAGCATTTCCATCCTTGGCGGAATGCGGGTGCTCCAGGTCTCGACTTTGAGACCTGGGATTTTAGGCAAGCGAAATCCGTGTGCCCCACCCTTTGCGCGTCCATTTGCGCAACGGACGGTAGGCGATTTCGTTGGCGCCGCAGCAGCGCTGAAACTGCTCTAATCCAACGCATAGATGGTCAGGCCGCTCAACAGTTTGGGATAAAAGTCGGTCGACTTCTGCGGCATCACATCGCCCGCAAACGCCACTTCCCGCAACTGGTCCAGTGTCACAGGATTCATCAGGAACGCAATGTCCGCGTCTCCCGACCTGATCTGCTGCATGGCGTCCGCAGCCTCGCGCACATAGCGCAGATGACTCTGATCGAGCACCGCCTGCGCTGAAATTCCAAGCGCGTCCTCCAGCACGACCGAGTGCAATTGCACCACGTCCAGGCGTCGTTGACGTTCCGGCTGGTCGCGCAGACGAGCTTCGATGGCGGTCTTCTTTGCGGTCAACAGATGGTCGCCGGTCCGCGTCACCGCGACAAAAGTTGTGCCGGTTTTGCCCGCTTCCGCAAGCTGGCGCAAAATCCCGGCGACATCGAGCGCAGGCGACACTGGGCGAATATCGAAATACTCCCCAGCCCGATGCAGAAACGTCGCAGCATCGAATTCCTTCAATCCATGCACGACCCGGTGCGTGGGCAAAATTGTGAGTCCCTTGGCATCCATATTGACGAACGTCATCATGGCGGCCGCCTCCGGATACGGAGGCTGCGGCAGATTTCCCGCCGGACGCTCCAGCGGAGCGCTGGCTGCCTGCGCCGCGCGCTCGCGACTGTAATTCAGCGCGGTCTCGTATCGATGATGGCCATCGGCGACGATCAGCTTCTTGTTCTGCATGGCGCTCAGCAGCAGATTGATGGTCCCCGGTTCGGAGACCTTCCAGACGCGATGCAGCACGCCGTATTCATCGGTCACCTCAATGTCGGGAGTGGGCGGATTCGTAAACAGAAGCTGCTCCGCCGTCAGTCCGGGATCGGAATACAGCATGAAAATCTGGCCGAAATGGGCGCGCGTGGCGCGCAGCAGATTCAGCCGGTCGGACTTCGGCTTGGCCAGAGTGCGCTCATGCCGGAACACAATGCCCTGGCTGTAGTCGGCCAGCTCGCCGAGGGCAATAAAGCCGCGCCGCTCCTGGATCGTGCCGGGCGCGCCGGGGACCTCATAGCGTTGCGAGTAGGCGTAAATCGCCGCCTCATTGTCCTGGCTCAACACGCCTTCTTTGCGCCACTCGGTCAGGTTTTCCGCCGCCCGCGTATACACATTGTTGTCTTCGGAATCGAACAATTCCGGCAGGCCAAGAATCACCCGCACCAAATTGTATGGGCTGCGTTGGTAATACGACTGCTGCATGGCAGGCGAAATTTTGTCGTACGGCTGGGTCACTACGTCTTCAGCGCGGACCAGTCCGGGATTGTAGCGAAAAGCGCGAAACGGATAAATGCGGGCCATGGTGGTGGCGAACTCCTGTCAGTTCAGGCGCAACCTGCAATCAGGCGAATGATGTGCGACTCTGTTATTCCCGATTCTATCGCAGCGTATGGCCAGCGCCTTCGCGAACGGCCCGCCGAGCGCGTGAAAAGAAAGCGCCAATCAGGCCCATTGTCCGCTTGCCCGCCGGCTGCGGACGTAAGACTATGGTGAAAGCAGTCTTGCGAGCGGGACCGCGCGTGACGCGGCTTCGTTTCCGTGCATCTTAACGCTGTATCCACTGAAGGGCCGCTTTTTCCGTATAAGGGACTGTATGCTCGTTCGCAATCCAAAGGCGTTCTTCCTGGCACTGATGCTGACGGTCGGCGTGGCCATGTCGCTTGCCTCCGCGCCTGCGTTTGCCCAGCAAGGCCCGCCTGCCGCTGCAAAACCTGCGCCTCCAGCGCAAACCTCGCGCAATCCCCGCACTCCCGCGCAACCCGCGGCCCGCGGCGGATCGAACACGCCATTTACCTACCGGACCTCGGTCAGCGAAGTGGTCCTCTATGCCACTGTTGTCGACAGCCACCAACGGCTGGCCACCAACCTGCAGCGGCAGGACTTCACCGTCTACGAAAACAACGTCCAGCAGACAATTTCCTCGTTCGGTCAGGAAGACGTTCCGGTGTCGCTGGCCATCCTGGTCGACAATTCCGGTTCCATGGCGCAAAAACGGGCTGCGGTCAATCGTGCCGCCATTGACCTGATACAAGCCTCCAATCCGCAGGACGAGGCCTTTATCGTGAATTTTTCCGACGAGGCGTTCCTCGATCAGGACTTCACCTCCAACATCGCTCTTCTCAGAAAAGGCCTGTCGCACATCGACTCCCAGGGCGGCACCGCGCTCTACGATGCCGTCATCGCCGGGGCCGACCACCTGGCGAAACAAGCCCAACACCCCAAGCAGGTCATCTTGATCATCACCGACGGAGAGGACAACAGCTCCAGCGCCACCCTGGCGGAGACCGTGCGGCGCATCCAGGCCCTGAACGGCCCCATCGTCTACTCCATCGGCTTGCTCTACGATGAGCCGGACCATGGTCAGGGGCGCCAGGCACGCAAGGCCCTGCAGACCCTCAGCGATCAGACCGGCGGACTCGCGTTCTTTCCCAAGTCTCTCGATCAGGTCGATTCCATCGCCGCCGAAGTGGCCCAGGACATTCGTCATCAATATATCCTGGGGTACCATCCCACCCAGCCCATCAACCAGGGCGGGTATCGCGCCATCCGTGTCGAGGCCAAAGCCAAAGGTCTGGGCAAGCTCACCGTCCGCACCCGCCAGGGCTACTTCGCCCAGCCGCAGACGCAATCGGGCACGCCCCAATTCACTCCCGCTCATCCTTGATCCGGTCGATTGGTCCAACATCGAAGGACGGCGCCAACAAAAGCTGTCATCCTGAGCGGGGTTTGGCGCGCCTTTCGCGCCAAACGGAGGCGAAGGACCTGAGGTTGCTTTTGTCTTTTCGCCCCCATTCAAGCCAAAAGAAGGCTTGAATGGGCCACCCGCTGTATAGGACCAAGTGCTATATTTCAAGAGTGAGACAGGCTTCTTCACGCGTGCTGTTGGTGTACAAGAACAAGTTTTTTGCCCGCTTCGCGAAGAAGGCCCGCATCACCGATGCCGATCTTTGGAAGACTGCACAACTGGCGAATGAAGGCCTGATCGATGCCGACCTGGGTGGAGGAGTCGTCAAGCAACGCATCGCACGCGCAGGGGGAGGGAAGTCTGGCGGGTCGCGATCGATCATTCTCTTCAGGAGAAATGACCGCGCTGTTTACGTTTACGGTTTTCAGAAAAAGGACCTTGCCAACATCAGGCCGAACGAGCTGGAGGCCTTTCGAGAATTGGCACATGTGGTCCTTGGATACACGAACGCCGAGATTGCAAAACGGGTCGAAGACGGAGCGCTCTTTGAAGTCGAAAAGCCGGAGGAAGAAAACAATGCCGAAAAAGTATCGTAGCCATGCCATGGTCGCCATTCACGAGACGGCGGTCGATCTGCACCGGGTCGGCGGAATGGACAAGAAGACCATGCGCAAGTTCGACGCGCTTTGCCTGACGCCCATTCAGGAGATGACACCCAAAAAAATCCGCGCGTTGCGTGCCCGTGAAAACGCGAGCCAAACCGTCTTTGCGGCCTATTTGAATGTGACGCCGAGCCTGGTCAGCAAATGGGAGCGCGGAGAAAAACATCCCCAGGGCGCCTCGCTGAAACTTCTTTCTCTCGTCGACAAAAAGGGCCTGGAGATCGTCGCCTGATACAGGACGTTTCCGTGAGCGCTCGTTCGGAGGTCGCTACCGCCCGCTCCACCCCGCTCATCCTTGATCCTGTCGATTGGTCCGGCATCGAAGGACCGCGCCAACAAAAAGCTGTCATCCTGAGCGGAGGTCGGCGCCTAAAGCATTTTCACAGATAACATAAATGTCATGGGTGCCCCATCCTAGCGTAGCTAGGGTGGGATAGAGCGATGTTCGCATCACAGTAACAGTGGAAATGCTTTAGGCGACGCCAAACGCAGTCGAAGGACCTACGGTCGCTTTTGTCGTTTCGCCCCCCCACTCAAGCCAAAAGAAGGCTTGAATGGGCCACCCGCCCGGTCGCCTGTGGCCGTACTTAATTGGGCACGGAGAAGCCGCCTATGAATCCAGCGCTCTGCCGACGAAATTGAGAAACGTCGAAGAGATCGCCACCGCTGCCGACATTCAACTGCGTTGTTGAGCTTCCATTGCCCTTGGCATCGGTGGTAAACGTACTAAGCTCATAAGAGCCTGAACCATCAAGGTAGACAGTCTCCGATTCACCAGTGCTGTAGCCGGTGTTGGGCGATGCGCCGCTCACAGAAAAAACCAGCGAGCCATTCGAATAAGTGACGGTCCCGCTGCTCAATGGGTCCTGCGGCGAAGCGGTTGTGTCTGCCCCGCCGTTGGTCGAGGTCATCGGCAGCAGGGTTGACAAATAGGTCTGATTGCTCACGCCCAGAGTAAGAGAGGTTTGGTACGCGGCCTTCCCGGCGGGATTATTCAAGTTGAAATCACCAGCCCAGTCTCCCGGACGGGGGAACTTTGCAGTTGCGGTCCCAGTTCCTCCACTATCGGAGGAAACTGTGGTCACGTTGAAACACGCGGCGGCGGTCGTCGATGCGGTCGGCGTGACCGCCGGACAGAATTGAACGGTGTAGGTCGTGTTGGCTGGCGCGCCCGACAACCGGACGGTCGTGTTTCCGCTCATGTCCACAGTTATCTGCCCGTCCACAGCGGTAAAGTCATTTCCCGAAAACAACGGGGCCTCGTACTGCGTGGTCGCGCCTCCGCCGCTCCCGCCGCTTCCGCCGCTGGTGCAAGCGGTCGAGAAGCTCGACGTAAAGGGAGCTGTCATCATGACATCGGCGAGATCGCCGACACTATTCACCCTTACTGTAATTTCGCCGGAAGGAAGTGGAGAAGTGGGCGTGAGCACTACCTGAGTGGTGGTCACGTTCGTGCTGAGTTTGACCGGGATAGCGCCGCCGCCGGGGCCGGTCACTACGAAGTTGCTGGGTAGAATCGTAGCGGCGTCCGGCGTTTCATCGAACGTGACTATGATGAGCGTGTTCGCGCCGACGCAAGTTGCATTCGCTGCCGGGCTGACAGAGAGGACGTATATCGGCGACGCATCTGTCTTCATGCGCGTCGTAAACGTGTAGCTGTACGGCTTGGCGAGAGGGACGCCCGCGGCGCTGGCTGCCGCCGTGGTAATGGTGGCCGTGTACGTTGCGCCGGGCCGAAGCGCCGGACTGGGTAGAAAGCTTGCTATATCGAAATTAGTGTCGTAAGTTACAGAACCCGGTACCAGCGTACCGGTGGAGTCGGCGACCTGAAAGCTGTGTCCATTGATTGTGGCCGGGTCCATGGCCCCATTGAACTGCACTTCCTGCTTGCGATTGGGTGCGTTGCCATTTACCTGAAGGGCGACTGCGGCGACGGTGGGAGCTGCCCCTCCGTTTTGCAAGAGAGGTGCGTTGCTTCCGCAGCCTGTCAGGACCAAGACTGTAAAAAACACTGAGGTGCAAAGGAGGCGGTGGGGGAGGGGCGTCATTGGGGGGATCTCCTAGAAGCGTGCGGCAGGGCAGTTGGATGCTATGTCGTCTTGGATCGTTGCCCATGCCTGGCGCCTCATCCCACCGAAGCCAAGGTGGGATGAAACGGAGCCCGAACCACGAAAACTTCATCCCCGCCGAATGCGCAAAAACTTCCCCCCATTGCCTCCCGTGGAACACAATCCGCAGATTCTTTCTTTTCGCCGTCGTGCTGGAGTCGCGCCAGCGGTTACGATAGCCTGAGACAAGCGCTCTTCAAGTTACGTTCCGGCATCACGGCAGCGCGGAGGTCATTTGCTCTACTGGCTTCTTTACCAGAAGTTGTTCGTCTACATCCACGCGTTCCGCGTCTTCCGCTACCTGACGATCCGCACTGCGTTTGCCACCCTCACCGCGCTGCTGATCGGCCTGTTGATCGGCCCCTACCTGATTGAAAAGCTGCGCGAGTTTCAAATCGGCCAGTTCATCCGCGAGGACGGCCCCAAAGATCACCAAAAGAAAGCCGGCACTCCAACCATGGGCGGCCTGCTCATCTGCGTGGCGATTCTGGTTCCCACGTTGCTGTGGAGCGATCTGGCGAACCCTCTGGTATGGCTGGCGATCCTGGCGCTGGTGGGCTTCGGCAGCATAGGATTTGCCGACGACTACCTGAAGGTCGTCCACAGGCGGAACCTGGGGCTGACGGCGCGTGTCAAATTCACGGCGCAGATCGGCGTCGCGGCGTTGATCGCAGTCTTCCTGCTGCTGCTGCGCAGCAAGGGAGAATACTCCACCCGCCTGATGGTCCCATTCATCAAGCGTTTCCGCCCCGATCTGGTGCTTCATTCCATCCGGCATGTCCCGCACCTGGGACCGCTGGCCTACCTTCTGTTCGTTCTGTTCACGGTGCTGGTACTGGTCGGCTCCAGCAACGCCGTCAACCTGACGGACGGCCTCGACGGCCTGGCCATCGGCTGCGCCATCATCGCCGCGGGCGCATTGGCCGCGCTTACCTACGTCAGCGGCAATGTGGTGTTTGCCGACTACCTTGGATTGCAACGCATGTCCATGGTTTCCGAGCTGACCATCTTCTGCGGGTCGATGGTCGGCGCCAGCATCGGCTTCCTTTGGTATAACGCCCATCCGGCAGAGGTCTTCATGGGCGACGTTGGATCGCTGGCGCTCGGCGGCGCCATTGGCACCGTGGCTGTCATCATCAAGCAGGAGCTGCTGCTGCCGTTTATCGGCGGCGTGTTCGTCCTGGAAGCGCTCAGCGTGATGTTGCAGGTAGGAAGTTATAAACTGCGGAAAAAGCGCATCTTCAAAATGGCCCCGATCCATCATCACTTTGAGTTGATGGGATGGTCGGAGTCGAAGGTGATTGTTCGCTTCTGGATTGCCGCCCTGGTGTTTGCCCTGTTTGCCCTGACTACGCTGAAACTGCGTTGACGCAGTGGAAATACCGATGGGTGCCCTTCAGTTGCGCTCTGGGCAGGCCCTTGAAGCCGTGCCCCGATACAAACCATACTTCATCGGAGCATTTTATTTGACGCTGCAGAGTGGCGAAGATCGTTTCGCGCAGCCTTTCTTTAAGGACAGGCTGCGAGGAGCTTTTTTCCCACGCTATACGCCTTCAGGAGAAATGCTAGAGCATTTTCGGTCAGGGTGTTGACGATCGGGGAAAGAGTTGTGCTCTCCCACCCTTTGTGCAAGAGGCGCACAAAGGGTGGGGCACCCAGAGTTTTGTCAACACTTGATTTGAAAATGCTCTAGAGAAAATGCGCGACGTCTTCAGACTTTAAGGAATATTTTTTTGCGATAGAGGATGGCGACAGGAACAAAACATATAGCTACGATACTGATGGAGTAGGCCAACGACTCCATGGGACGCGAGGGGATGGCCGCGAAGCAGTGGGCAAAGCAATACCAGCTCAGGTTCACTGTTTTTGGCCCCATGCGTATGTGGATCGCGTGAAGGGTGGAGGAAAGAAGTTCAGAGAACACGTAGGCCGTAATGGCGTTCGTTCCAAAAACAAGCCAGACATAGGTCCAGCCTTTTTTCCAGTTCCCGATGTCGATCGCCCAATAGCAGATCGAAAATGCGACCAGGGCCACGCCGGCCGCGAACAGCACAAAGGAGCTGCTCCAGAGATTTTTGTTGATGGGGAACCAGCGACCCCATAACAGCCCCAGCAAAATTCCAAGCACACCGGCCGCCAACATGCCCCATGCCTTGCTGGCGGCGCTGCGTTTGGAACGAAGCCACATCGCTGTCAGCATGCCGAGCAACGTTGTTCCCAGGGCGGGTATTGTGCCCAACAGTCCTTCGGGATCGCGTACTCCCACATAGAGCCGCCCGGGAAAGACATGTCGATCGATGTAGGCCCCCAGATTGCGGGCAGGATCGAACAACGGAATGTCCCGGCCCGGCATTCCAAAGCCTGGCACGGGCACCCACCGCAGCAGGACCCAGTAGCCGAGCAACGCCACCACAACGATCGCAATTTTGCTGCCCGGTCGCCGATCCAGCAGATACAAAATGCTGGCGATCAGAAAGCAGATGGCAATCCGTTGCAGCACTCCGTAAATGCGCCATGTTGC
>JAJYVR010000241.1 GCA_021791935.1 Acidobacteriota bacterium | reverse complement strand
GCACATAAATTCCCGGCGTCATCACCTGGTCCGGCTCCATCTCTCCCGGATCGATCAACTGTTCCACTTCGGCAATCGTAATGCGTCCCGCCGTCGCCATCATCGGATTGAAATTCCGCGCCGTCTTGCGATAGATCAGGTTCCCCATACGATCGCCCTTCCACGCTTTGATCAGCGCAAAGTCCGCCCGCAGCCCCCGCTCCAGCAGATACATTTTGCCGTCGAACTCGCGGGACTCCTTGCCCTCGGCCACCACCGTCCCAACCCCCGCCGGAGTATAAAATGCCGGAATGCCCGCGCCACCCGCTCGAATCCGTTCCGCCAGCGTGCCCTGCGGAATCAGCCTCAAGTCCAGCTTGCCGGCCAGCACACGTTCTTCCAGCAGCTTGTTCTCGCCCACGTAGCTGCCAGTGTGAGAATCGATCATGTCCGCTTCCAGCATGCGTCCCATGCCGAATCCATCGACGCCCATATTGTTGCTGACGGTGTGCAGATGCCGCACGCCCTTGCGCACCAGCGCGTCGATCAGGTTCTCCGGAATGCCGCACAGTCCGAATCCGCCGAACATGATGGTCGCGCCGTCGGGAATGTCCTCAATGGCGGCATCCGCCGTGGGCCACACCTTATTCATGCTTCCTCATTTCTACAGCCGTTAGCCAGTAGCTTTTAGCTTCTAGCTTTGGCTAACAGATAGCAGCTAACATCTCATCTGGAACCCCTGGAGAATATCGCAGCGCATGAGAATCCTCCAAGAGTCTCCACTGGCATCGAACTCCGCAATGCCTTAGCTTCATTCTTTTCCCTCATTTGGCTCCAGCGATGGTAGGATGCTGGCAACTCCGCTGCGCGACGCAATCGGAAGAGAAACCGCGCCGCAGTTGCGGCGATCGCCTTTTTTCCATAAGGGAGATTCGTCATGCTCAAAGGCTTTCGTGACTTTGTTCTGCGCGGCAACGTTGTCGATCTGGCCGTCGCCGTCGTCATCGGCGCCGCCTTCACCGGGATCGTGAATTCCCTGGTGAAAGACATCATCAATCCGTTGATCTCGGCCACCGTCGGCCAGCCGAATTTCTCCAGCCTGGTGGCGCATGTCCACGGCGGCGCCATCACCTACGGCAACTTCCTCAACGCGCTCATCTCGTTTCTGATTGTTGCCACTGTCATTTATTTTGGCGTGGTCCTGCCGGTCAGCAAATTGCTTGCCAGGTTCAATAAACCCGTCCCCGTTACGCCGCCGGCGATGAAGACCTGTCCGGAATGTCTCAGCGATGTTCCAGCGGCCGCTCGCCGCTGCTCCCACTGCACCCAGGCCATCGCGTGACGCAGCAGCAACAAGCAACAGAAGATGAAGTAGATTTCATCGCATCAAGATTTGTGCAAGGCCCATGCAATGCAACATGTCGCGCTTCCGCCGAATCGGTCTGCGGCGAAAAGCGCGACCCATTAGAATAGGTACAGAGACTCAACCCCAGAGGTGCCTGTGAAAGAATCCCGCGAAACTTCCGAACTGCGCAAGCTTCCTATGATGCCGATCCGCGATATGGTCATCTTTCCCTATATGATGACTCCCTTCGTCGTTGGCCGTGAATCCAGCGTGCGCGCCCTGGAAGAAGCCCTCACCGGCGATCGCAAGATCTTTCTTGCGACCCAGCATGACGCCGGCCAGGATGAGCCGACGCAAAAGGACATCTTCACTACCGGCACCATCGGCAACATCGTGCAGAGCGTGAAAATGCCCGACGGCAACATCAAGGTGCTGGTCGAAGGCATCGAACGCGCCAAGGCCACGGAAATCGTCGACACCGACGGCTTCTTCGTCGCCACTCTCCGCGTCAACACCGTCGAAACCGAAATCACCAAGGTCGTCGAACAGGTCATGCAGCGGGTCTCCGGCTTGTTTGAGCAGTACGTCAAGCTGCAGCAGGCGCTCAATCTGGAAACCGTCGTCGCCGCCGTTCGCATGGAAGAGCCCGGAAAGCTCGCCGACACCATCTCGGCCAATTTGCAGTTGCCGATCGAAGAAAAGCAGATGCTGCTCGACATCTTCGATCCCGTCGAGCGACTGCATCACCTGGTCGGCATCCTCGAAATCGAAATTGAAAAGTTGAGCATGGACCGCAACGTCCAGTCCCGCGTCAAGCGGCAGATGGAGCGCGCCCAGAAAGAGTACTACCTCAACGAGAAGATCAAGGCCATCCAGAAGGAACTGGGCCGCGGCGAGAAAAGCGAGTTCGACGAGCTGAAGAAGAAAATTGAAATGGCCGGCATGCCGAAAGATGTCTTTGAAAAGGCGACGCTGGAGCTGAAGAAGCTCGAATCCATGCCGCCCATGTCCGCCGAATCCACCGTCTCCAGAAATTATCTGGACTGGATGCTGGCCGTTCCGTGGAAGAAAAAATCCAAGGAAATTCGCTCCATCGACCACGCCGAAAAAATTCTCAACACCGACCATTACGGCTTGGAAAAAATCAAGGAACGCATTCTAGAGTTCCTCGCCGTCCGCCAGTTGGTGAAAAATCCCAAAGGCTCCATCCTCTGTTTCGTCGGGCCTCCGGGCGTCGGCAAAACCTCTCTCGGCATGTCGATTGCCAAGGCCACCGGCCGCAAGTTCGTTCGCATGTCGCTCGGCGGCGTGCGCGATGAGGCGGAAATTCGCGGCCATCGCCGCACGTATATCGGCGCGATGCCGGGCCAAATCCTGCAATCGATGAAGAAGGCCGGCACAAAAAATCCCGTCTTCATGCTGGATGAAATCGACAAGATGGCCTCCGATTTCCGCGGCGATCCCGCGTCCGCTTTGCTTGAAGTACTCGACCCGGAACAAAACGGCACCTTCCAGGACCACTATCTCGACGTGGAATACGATCTGTCGCAGGTCTTGTTCGTCGCCACCGCCAACGTCCTGCACACCATCCCCGCCGCCCTGCAGGACCGCATGGAAATTCTGCGGCTGCACGGCTACACTGAAGACGAAAAAGTTGAGATCGCCAAGCAATATCTGCTCCGCAAACAGCGGGAGCAGACCGGCATCGCTGAAAAAAATCTCGTCTTCACTCAGGAAGCGCTGCAGGAAATCATCCGCTCCTACACCCGCGAAGCGGGCGTCCGCAATCTTGAGCGCGAAATCGGCAATGTCTGCCGCAAAGTCGCGCGCCGCATCGTGAAAAACGGCCCCAAGCACAAGGAAGAAATCACCGCCGCCAATTTGCAGGAATTCCTCGGCCTCCCGAAGGTCCGCCACTCCCAGGTCCACGAACAAAGTGAAATAGGCCTGGTCACCGGCCTCGCGTGGACAGAAGTCGGCGGCTCCATTCTCTCTACGGAAGTCCAGGTGCTCGACGGCAAAGGCAAGCTGACCCTCACCGGCCAGCTCGGCGAGGTCATGCAGGAGTCGGCCCAGGCGGCCCTCTCCTACATCCGCAGCCGCGCCCATCACCTCGGCCTCGGCCGCGACTTCTACCGCAGCCTCGACATCCACGTCCACGTCCCGGAAGGCGCCATCCCCAAGGACGGTCCCTCCGCCGGCATCACCCTCGCCACCGCCCTCGCCAGCGCATTGACCCGCATCCCTGTCCGTCGGGACATCGCCATGACTGGAGAAATTACGCTGCGAGGCAAGGTCCTTCCCATCGGCGGCCTGAAGGAAAAACTGCTCGCCGCCCATCGTGCCGGCGTCTTCGAAGTGATCCTCCCCGGAGAAAACAAGAACGACCTCGCCGAGGTCCCGGACAATTTGAAATCAAGCATGAAGATGCACTTTGTGGATCAAATGGATGAGGTTTTGAAGATCGCCCTCGAAGGCCCGCTGCCGGAGATTGCCCCCGACGCGCCTCCCATCGGCGAGCACAACCTGCTGGCCGGCGTTCCCACTCCAACTCCGCTGGAAAACATCGCCCCGCAATAACGCGCAGTAATGGCCAGTGCATTCCCAAGAAAAAGCCCGGCAACAACGCCGGGCTTTTTCTTTCCGCTCCTAAAAATCTTCTCTACACCACCAGCTTCTGGATCGCCTTGTCGATCGTCTCTTTGGGCACATATCCTACAATCTGCTCGGCCACCTTGCCGCCTTTGAACAACAGCAGGGCCGGAATGCCGCGGATACCGTACCGCATGGGCGTGGCGGAATTGCTGTCCACATCCATCTTCATCACCTTCAACTTGCCCAGATATTGGGTCGCAACCTCGTCCACAACAGGCGCCAGCGCCCTGCAAGGCCCGCACCATGCCGCCCAGAAGTCCACCAGGACCGGTTCGGTCGACTGCAATACCTCTTTCTCGAATGTTGCATCTTTCACTTCCAGTACTGCCTGACCTGCCATTCACTTCCTCCTTGGGGATTGCCAAAACCGACATTGCCGCATTCGGGCAGCGTTGTTAACTTCCGCTCTGGCAGCGCGATCTGCGCCTCTACTCCTCCAGAATACAGGATGCGCCGGGAACCGGTTTGGTCGCAGGCTTAGACCAGATTTCTCCAACAAAGAAAAGACCCGCACTTCCCA
>JAJYVR010000017.1 GCA_021791935.1 Acidobacteriota bacterium | reverse complement strand
TCCCCGTCACCGTGACCGCATGTGTCACCGGCGGCGGCCCGCTGCCTCCGCTGCACGCTGTCAGCGCGGTCGCGGCCATCAAGCCGCCCAGCAGCAGCAGCACCGCCATCCAGCGCGAGGGGAAGATGCGCCGTTTCCGTCCCAGCCCCAGCAGGGCCAGCCCCAGAATCCCCGCAAATGCCAACCGCATCGGCGATCGAGAGTCGAAGGGCGGTGGAGACGACCGCATCCGCGCCGCCGACGTCGCGGTAGAGCTGGCGTTCAGCGTCAGCGTCACGGTTTGCGCGGCCCCCGGCGTCAGGCTTACAGACGAATTGGAGAAGCTGCACGTCACGCCCGCCGGCAGGTTGGAGCAAGTCAAATCCACCGTCCCGGTGAACCCTAAACTGTTTCCCCCCGCTCCACTGGGGCTCAACACCACTGAGGTGGTTGCGGTACCGCCGGGGGCCACGCTCACCGCGGCCGGCTTCAGAAGCAGACTGAACACGCCATTCACCGCGGTCAACCTTGGCCACACCGCTGCCAGGGCCGCCGCATCCACAGAACCCAGCCCGGTGGCCTGGTCATATCCGGTACCCGCATTGCAGCAAGACATCACGCCATAACCGTTTGTATTGCCGTTGCAGTTTGGGCTGCCCGCCACGCAGACCACAGCGTTGCTGCCCGTGGTTACATCGTGAAACGCTGCCGGTGTCGACTGTGCCGTCTGATACAGGATCGGATTGGCGTTGCCGACGCCGCCGGTGTTCCCCGCCTCCTGGTTCATCAACGTGACGATGGCCGCCCATTGCGGGGCTGCAATCGAGGTGCCCCCATACAAATAGCCATTGGAGTTGGCGTCAAAGTAGGGCACCTGGTTCGAACCCACTGGATACACGCAACTGCTCATCCCGGTCAGCGCCGTGCCCGCCGAATTCACTTCCTCCGTGCAAAGAACGTATCCATCGTGATCGGGGTCGGCCGCCAGGGAAACGTCCGGCACATCTCGTTTTCCATCGCCGGGAACTCCCGGTCCCACCTGCCAGGAAGGCTTGGTGAACAAGGAACTGGCGCCGCCGCCACTGGCGCTGAGCCCGCCGTTGCTGGTCAGCTCCGCAAAATCCGGCGTGTCGTTCCAGGTCGTTTCAGGGATGTAGCTGATCGCGGAACCGTTGTCGGCGTTGTTCCTGTTGTTCCAGTACTTCGACTGGTCTCCGATGTCCCCGCTGAACGAGGTCCCTCCGACTCCGGTGGCGTACTGGCTGCTGGCTGGGTAGTCGACCCAAAGGCCGTTGCTGGCGGCAACCACCTGGCCGCTTGAATTGGTCCCGCTATCGCATCCCGCCGAACCGCTGTCGCCAGAGGCCGCAAGCACCGTTTGCCCCTGCGCGCTTGCCTGCTCCAGCACTTTCTCATAGGTCTGGACGTATGCGCTGTCGCCCCGTTCGCATCCCGCATAGCTGATGCTGACGACAGGGACGAACTGGGTGTTGTTGACCAGCGGCGTTTGAATCGCATATTGCAGCGAATCGAACACGCTGTAATTTTGATTGTTCCCAACCGTTACAGACAGAATCGTCGCATTTTCCGCGATCGCGCCCGACCACTCGTTATCGATGTCCGCTTCCTCCAGATCGCCGACATATACGGTGGCTGCTCCCGTGCCCGGCATCAGGACTTGCTTGGGTACATTGGCCGCATTCAGGCCGCTGAGGCTGCGGAAATTGGCAATATCGCTTTCATATTGCGTAATGTCGGTCTGTTCGGCGACCGCCAGGGTCTGGCCTGTTCCCGTAAAGTTGCCGTTGTATAAACCCTTCACGTCATAAATGGTCTGGGCATCGGAAGGAGCAATGTAATTGGCGATGGCGTTGCTGGGGCACGGCGACTGCGTGGAGTCGCACAGCGTGTACTTCGGTCCCGCCCCGCCGCCTCCGCTGCGCGCCGCTCCATGCACCAGATGCTTCAGGTACTGCGGCTCCGGACGGAAGGTATTCAGGTGTTCGATGCCCAGCGCCATCCCCGCCAGCGCCCGCGGCAGGCTGATATCGGTGGAGTTCGCCCATTCTTGTCTTCCGTGGAAAAGATACCGATGCAATTGCGTCTGGAAGACCGCGCTCACCTGCCCCGCGGTCCCGCTGAAATCGACCCGGTCCGCGCTGGCCGGAATGGCATTTACGGTGAAACCCTGCGACCGTAGCCATGTGGACACCTTGGCCAGGTCCTGCTGGCTCACTCCGTAACGCGCCGCGAATTCGCCCGGCTTCAACCACTGGTGGTACATCGGGGAGCCCTTGGTTTGCTGCTCCTTCAGCAGGTTGGTCAGATCCGCCTGCTGCGCCGGAGAGAGGCCAAACACCAGCGACATGTTCTGGATCGGCGTCGAGGCATTCAGTACCCCCTGATCTTGAGCAACTGCAACCAGGGGATGCACTGTCCCCTTCACCACTTGCATTTGCGAGGAGCGGATCGGCGCTAGAATCCTGTTTTGCACCAGTCCCTGCGCGCTGGCCCAAGGCGCGGCCAGCCCACCCAACAGCAGCGCCGCCATTATTCCCAATCCCAAAGGTTTATCCAGGCGGTGCAGCTTGCCACCCATGCTTCGACCCTGCGTTGTTCCCATGATTTATAGTCCCTGCAATGAAAAATTTTCTGTCGGATGAGCTTGCGGCAAAATACCGAGACCCTTTATAAGTATCTCGCAAAAACGCAAAAGACAATCTCACTTTACAGACGCCATAGACAAAGAATAGTCGCGATCTTCGGGCGTTTCATCGTCGAAAGTTGATAGCATCTTTACTTGGAGCAATTCATCGATCGGCGATCGCAGGACTGGTAACGTTTGCCAATGAATCAATTAGAATTTTCAATGTTCACCCTGGGAGGCTCTCTCCTGGCAGGTCTGCTCGGCTCCCTCACCGGCTTGGGCGGTGGAGTGGTCCTTGTCCCCATGCTGGTGCTGTTGTTTGGGGTCGATATCCATTACGCGATCGGGGCCTCGCTGATCTCCGTGATTGCCACCTCTTCCGGCTCCGCCGCCGCTTACGTCCGGGAAGGCTATTCCAACATCCGCATCGGCATGTTCCTGGAGGTCGCCACCACTCTGGGGGCCGTTGGCGGAGCGTGGCTGGCAACTCGGACCCCCACGCGCGGGATCGCCATTGTCTTTGGCCTCGTCCTGCTCTACTCCGTGTACCTTTCTTTTCAGAGACATGACGACGAAGTCGTCGCCCACAATCCATGGTGCGACCGCCTCAAAATGAACAGTACGTTCCCCGGCCCGGACGGCAACCTCCAGCAATATTCGGTCAAGCACATTTCCGGCGGTTTCGGTACCATGGTCGGCGCCGGCGCCCTCTCCGGACTGCTGGGCATTGGCTCCGGGGCCGTTAAAGTGCTGGCCATGGACCACATCATGCGCATTCCCTTCAAGGTTTCCACCACCACCAGCAACTTCATGATTGGCGTCACCGCTGCGGCCAGCGCCGGCATTTATCTCCGCCGCGGATACATCGATCCTTCGCTCGCCGCGCCGGTGATGATCGGCGTCCTGGTCGGCTCCCTGATCGGCGCTCGATTGCTGGTGAAATCCAATGTCAAGTCCTTGCGTCTGGTGTTTTCCGTCGTCATCTTTTTCCTGGCCATCGAAATGATCTACAACGGCTGGGTAGGAAAGGTCTAAATATGCCCCGCCTGAATGACAAGCAAGTCGAAACCCTGATCGGCCAGGTCCTCCGCTACGGCGTCCTTCTGTCCTCTTTCGTCACCGCCATTGGGCTGGTCCTGTATCTGGCGCGCCACGCAACAGCCATACCCAACTACCACATATTCCATTCCGTAAATGCATCGCTGCGCTCCATGCACCAACTCGTCCCGGAAGCCTTCCATGGCAACGCAATGGCAATCATCCAGTTGGGAGTTCTGCTCTTGATTGCCACTCCTGTCGCCCGGGTCGCTTTCCTGGTCGGCTCCTTTGCCCTGGAACACGATCGACTGTATGTCGTGGTCAGCGGGTTGGTGCTGGTCATCCTGCTGGGCTCGATCTTCTTCGCCACCTAATTTAGGTTGCGCCATTCGATCCACAATATTCCCCTTCCGACCGGCGCTGGCCCATTCATTCAAGCGCTCTCTTTTGGCTTGAGTGGGACTGCGCCGCCTGCATTACGATAGACAGATGAGCGAACGCAGCCGCGAACTACGGGACCGGATTCTGCACCTCGCGGAACAATATTTTGAAGAGGAGTTTCGCGCGCAGCCATTTTTTCCCGGCCAGTCCGCTGTCCCGGTCGCGGGAAAAGTGCTGGATGCGGCCGACCTGCGAAACCTGATCGACGCCTCGCTCGATTGCTGGCTGACCACCGGCAGGTTCGCGGCCCAGTTTGAGCGCCAGCTTGCGCGCTTTCTCGATGTGCGTGGCGCCACCCTGGTCAACTCCGGATCGTCCGCCAACCTGCTCGCCTTTTCCGCCCTCACCTCTCCCCGGTTGGGCGATCGCGCCCTGCGTCCCGGCGATGAAGTCATCACCGTCGCCGCCGGATTTCCCACCACCGTCAATCCCATCGTCCAAAATCGCTGCGTCCCGGTCTTCATCGACATCACCCTGCCCAACTATCAGGCCGATGTGTCTCAACTGGACGCTGCCTTGAGCGATCGCACGCGCGCCATCATGATCGCGCACACCCTGGGCAATCCGTACGATCTGGATCGCGTGGCAGACTTCGCCAAGCGACACAATTTGTGGCTGATTGAAGATAGTTGCGACGCATTGGGCGCCACCTTCAAAGGCAAAAAGGTCGGCACCTTCGGCGACCTTGCCACCATCAGTTTCTATCCCGCGCATCACATCACCATGGGAGAAGGCGGGGCGGTCGTCACCAATTCTCCGCTGCTGAAGACGCTGGTCGAGTCCTTTCGAGACTGGGGCCGGGACTGCTGGTGCGAGCCCGGGAAGGACAACACCTGCGGCAAGCGCTTCGATTGGCAACTCGGCGATCTGCCCTGCGGCTACGACCACAAATACACCTACTCCCACATCGGCTACAACCTGAAACTCACGGACATGCAAGCGGCCATCGGTCTGTCGCAATTGGAAAAGCTTCCCGGCTTCATCGCCGCCCGCCGGAAGAATTTTCAGCATTTGTACGACGGCCTGAAACCGCTGGAAGATCGGCTGCTATTGCCTGAGAGCACGCCCGACGCCGAGCCAAGCTGGTTTGGTTTTCCCATCGGAGTGCGGGAGGATGCGCCCTTCGACCGCAACCGCCTGGTCCGCGAACTGGAATCCCATAAGATCGCCACCCGCCTGCTGTTCGGCGGCAATCTTACCCGTCAGCCCGCCTATAAGGATGTCGATTTTCGCGCCATCGGCGACTTGAAAAATTCCGACTTCGTCATGCGCAACGTTTTCTGGATCGGTCTCTATCCCGGCCTGACCGAAGCGATGCTGGACTACACTGTCGATACCATCCGGGCGTTTGCGCAGGCAAATAGCTCCGTTCAACCGGCCCGATGAATGAGATACCGGAGACACAAATGAAGGCGATCATCCTTGCAGGTGGACTTGGCAGCCGGCTGGCGGAGGAGACTTCCGCCCGCCCCAAGCCCATGGTGGAAATCGGCGGCCGTCCCATCCTGTGGCACATCATGAAGATTTATTCGCACTACGGCATCAACGACTTCATCGTCTGCCTGGGCTACAAGGGCTACATGATCAAGGAGTTTTTCGCGAACTATTTTCTTCACTCCGCCGACGTCACCATCGACCTGCAGCAAAATAAAATCGAGACCCACAGCGCCGACTGCGAGCCCTGGCGCGTCACCCTGATCGATACCGGCGCGGCCACCATGACCGGCGGCCGCCTGAAACGCGCGCTAGCCTACGTGGAGAAGGACGAAGATTTCTGCTTCACCTACGGCGATGGCCTCGCGAACATCGATCTGGACGAACTGCTGCGCTTCCATCGCAGCCGCAAGACGCTGGTCACGTTGACGGCGACGCAGTCCGTAGGAAAATTCGGCGCGCTCGAAATCGGCGACGATGCGCAAGTGACTTCGTTCTCTGAAAAGCCCAAGGGCGACGGGCGCTGGGTGAGCGGCGGCTTCTTTGTGCTCTCCTCGAAGGTCGCTCCCTACATTCAAGGCGATTCCACCATTTGGGAGCGCGATCCGCTGGAGACCCTCAGCCGCGAACGGCAAGTGTCCGCCTACAAGCATCATGGCTTCTGGCAGCCGATGGACACGCTGCACGACAGGAAATTCCTCGAAGATCTTTGGGACACGGGTTCCGCTCCATGGAAGATATGGTGAACGCATTCTGGCAAGGCCGCAAAGTATTTCTCACCGGGCACACCGGCTTCAAGGGCAGTTGGCTGTCGCTGTGGCTAAAACAACTCGGCGCAGAGGTCATGGGCTACGCGCTGCCGCCGCATACCTCTCCCAATTTATTTACAGTCGCCGACGTTGCCAGCGGCATGACATCCGTCATCGGCGACCTCGGCGAGATGGAACACCTGCGGGACGCGCTGCTGCAGCATCAGCCGGAGATTGTGTTTCACCTGGCCGCGCAATCGCTGGTGCGCGCCTCTTATCAGGACCCAGTCCGCACCTACGAAACCAATGTTCTCGGTACCGCGCGGCTGCTGGAGGCTGTCCGCGCCTGCGGTTCCGTGCGCGCCGTCGTCATCGTCACCACGGACAAATGCTATGAGAACCAGGAGTGGGTCTGGGCCTATCGCGAGAACGATCCGCTCGGCGGCCAAGACCCCTACAGCAACAGCAAGGCCTGCGCGGAGTTTGTCGCCCGCGCTTACAGAGATTCTTTTTTTCCGCCGGCTAAATATGCGGAGCACAAAGTTGCCATCGCCTCGGCACGCGCCGGCAACGTCATCGGCGGCGGCGACTGGGCGCCGGACCGGCTTATAGTCGACATTATTCGCGCCTTCACTTCCGGGGAGACCCTTTGCATTCGCAACCCCAATGCGACGCGGCCCTGGCAGCATGTGCTGGAACCGCTGCGCGGTTATTTGACGCTGGCGGAAAAGTTGGTGGAACATGGCCCGCAGTTTTCCGGCGGCTGGAACTTTGGCCCGCACTACCATGACGCCAAGCCGGTCCAGTGGATTGTGGAATACGTTGCCGCGCGCTGGGCGACTCTGCCCTCCGCGCCCGCGCCACGCTGGCAGATCGATGACGGCGTCCACCCGCACGAAGCCAACATGCTCACGCTGGACTGGACCAAGGCCTCGCAGCAGCTTGGCTGGCAGCCCGTGCTGTCGTTGTCGCAGACGCTCGATTTGACGCTCGACTGGTACAGTACCGTGCAGTCCGGCAGCAACGCGCGACAGAAATGCTTAGCCCAGATTGACGCGTATCGGCAGGCCCTTGAAAACGTCTCGCTCGCCAGCGACATACGGACGCCCTAGCGGTGCAGTCCGTGATCTCGGCCGGAAATGAACTTTCAACGCGAGAATTTTCGATTCGAAATAGTCGTAGCTGATCTTTGCGATCAGAAACGTCAGCGCAATCAAAAACGCGATATACGGCAGCGCCCATCGCAGCGGCAACGGGAAGACAACGCCAAATCGCACTTTCAAAATATGTTCCAAAATCAAGTAGAGCGGAACGTGATAAATGTACATGCCATAGCTGTATTTTCCGACGGTCCGCAGCCACCCGGCGCAAAGAGCGCGATAAAGCCGCGGGATGCGGTGCTGCGAGAGCGCCAGAAATCCGCCGGACAGCAACGCAAACGCCGTGATGCCGAGCGTGGGCATATAGAAACGCGTGTCGATCAGTTCTCCGTGGTGGAAGACGGCGATATAGCCAAGGACCGCCGCGCCGAGACCCATAGCCACATATATCCACCGCAGAGGAATTTGCCTTCGTCGCAATAGAATGGCCAGTGCCACGCCGACCAGCAGCCCATCCATGCGGCTCGTCGTCAGCACGCTGGCCCCCAGGCTCTCGGCATAGCGGTGCACCATGTAGAAGCGCAGCGGCAGCGCGATCGCCAGGCCGGTCGCGCACAGCGCCAGGATCCAGCCCTCCGGCAGCAGCCAGATGACCAGTGGGCAAATGAAATAGAATTGCTCCTCTACCGCCAGGCTCCAGAAATGTCCAAACGCGCTGACCGCCTGGTAGGCGCCATGGTTCCAGAAGATGGGCCAGTTTTGAGCGTAGAAATAATAGGCGATGCGCATCCGTTCCGGCGGCAGCATGGCGTTCCACCAGAGATTGGAATGGGTCGCCAGCAGGCCCACGGTAACCGCAAAACAATAGATGGGGAAGATGCGCAGGAAACGCCGCGCGTAGAACGAAGAGAAATAATTCTCCGCCGACTTCGTCTTCAGCAAAATTCCTGCAATCAGAAATCCTGAAAGCACGAAAAAAAGTTCAACCCCGGACCATCCGGGGACCAAGGCATAGGCGAAGAGCTTGGCGGCGAAGGTAGTTTGCAGAATGTATCGCCCGCCGCCGTGCGACAGCATCACGGCCAGCAGCGCAATCCCGCGAATTCCGTCCAACTCCGGACTGTGGTTCGGCTCCGCCGCGTTGGGCGGCGAATGGCGATTCGTTTGGAATGGGAGAGGAAGCATATTCACCAAAACTGAAATGCGCAGCGATTCCCAGGGGCAGTCGATGAAGTCTGCTTTCCTCCCCAATCTGATGATGCCCTCTATTGCGGGAATTCTCGATCACTATCGTCACTCTTTCGAAACTAAAGTAATGTTGCGCGGTCCCAGCGGCGGCTGCGGCGGGAACTCAAAGTTCACCCGCTCCCGCTCCACGGCAAAAGGCCGACGCTGAATCTGGGTATGGATGGCGCCAATGTACTCTCCCATCACGCCCATCGATACCAATAGGATAGAGCTGACGAAGAACATCCCGATCACCACCGGAGCAATTCCGACGGAAAAGCTTCGCCAAAACAAAATCTTGTACACCAGGTACGTCAGTCCGATCAGGAACGACAGCAGCGCGCCTGCAAAACCTGTAAACGTCATCAGCCGCAGCGGCACTTTGGAGTGGTTGATGATGCCCAGCATGCCGTAGTCGTAAAGCGTATAAAAATTGTTCTTCGTGATGCCGCGCTTGCGCCCCGGCTGGTCGTAATAAATCTTTTTGTGCGGCAGGCCAATCTCCGCAATCATCCCGCGAAAATACGGATATGGATCGGCAAACGACTTCACCAGATCAACCACGCGCCGGTCATACAGGCCGAAGCCGGTAAAGTTTTCGAATGTCTCAATCGAAGACAGCCGATTCACCAGCGCGTAATACCGCTGGCGCGCCCAGAACATCAGCGGATGCTCCCCGCTGGTGCGCTTGATGGCCAGCACCATGGAGTAGCCTTCCTCCCAGCCCGCGACCAGGTCGGCAATCATTTCCGGCGGGTCCTGCATGTCGGCCACAATGCCGATGACCGCGTCGCCCTGCGCCTGCCAAAAGGCGTGCATCGGGCTGCGCACATGGCCAAAGTTGCGCGCATTCACAATGATCTTCACGTTCGGATCGGTCGCCGCCAGGCCCTTCAACACGGCCACCGTGCGGTCTTCAGATGCGTTGTCGATAAAGATGTGCTCGTACTTGTACCGCCCCAGCGAGGCAATCACGGCGCGCACGCGCGTGTAGAGTTCGACGACGTTGTCTTCTTCGTTGTAGCAGGGGGTAATGATGCTGATCGTCTTCACGGTTTCCTCGCAAGGCACCAGGTCATCGTGCCTGAAGTGACTCTGTAAATTCCGAATTTATAGGAGCTGATGTCGTATTGCCCATCCGCAACAATCTCCCAATGCATGGAATCTACCAGATGCCGCAACGCCTTCGGGCAAAAGAAATTTACATGTTCATGCATCAGATAGATCAATGCGGGCCTAAACAGTCGAAGTCCAACCGAGGGCCGCGTGACGAGTAAGATCGCCAACTGGGTCAGCCTCTTGGCAATGTTCATCGGACCGGCGGGCGACTCCCGCGGCACTTCAACAAATATCAATGTCCCCTTGTTGCCGATTTCGTTTATCTCCTCCATCGTCCTTTGCGGGTCGCCGACATGTTCCAGCACGTTGCTGCAAATCACCAGGTCCCACTGACGCCCTTTGCAGTCTTCCTTCGCTCGCAGATGTCCGATGCCGGGCAGCGTCTCCAAGTTTGAGATATCGAACACGTACCTCTCGGTGTTCGGTAGAAGGTCTTCGATCAGTTCGCCTCTGTTGCCGCCAAAGTCGAGAATCGTGCCGATTTGCAGCCCCGCGAGGTAAGGGCTGAGAACGCGCCGAAGAGCGTCCTTTCGGACCTTCATCCCGGTCGGAGCGGACAGCCCTTCATTGAAGGACTTTGAATACCACGGCTCATAGGACTGCCGCAATTTCTGATACTCGATGGAACGGTAGTCGGCGTACAGTCGCTTCTCCTCATCGCCATCCAAGCGGGGATTGAAAAATTGGAACCCGCAGCCTTCGCATTGCATCAGCTTCACGGGAAACGATGGTGCGTCCCAGATTCGATGCGCCAAAAACGGCGCGACGATTCCAGTCGACGACTTTGAAATAGGCGCATGACAAATGACGCAGTTACTTACGGATTGCACAAAATCCTCCCGTTTCCCCGTCTGTTCCATCTACGCGGCGAGAACTCAAGCGCGCCGATCTTTGCGCACCCGCGTATAGAGTTCGACAACGGTGTCTTCTTCGTTGTAGCAGGGGGCAATGATGCTGATCGTCTTCACGGTTTTCTCTCGTTATTGGGATGCACTCCAGCCCAAACACCAACCGGATACCAGAATTGTAAGGGTTTCCGGAACTCTTCAAACGAGGTCCGCTGCATTCTCCGTCGGCCCAGCGACCACGCCTTCCACCACATCCTCAATCGGCGTCTCCACTTCCGTGGCGGCGTCATGGGCCGCATCGTCGGGAACGCGAAAGGAAAAATGCTTGTGACCGAAGAAGCTATAGATTACGGTCAGCCCCGTAACGAACGCTCCCGCGATATAGGGCGCGCTGCGTGCAAGATGAAAACCGTGATTTAGCCCCTCCACCAGCAGCGGCAGCAGCACCAGTCCTGGCAACATGCCGCTGCCGTAGACCAGGATGCAGCGGAACCATTCCACCAGGTAGTTCCCCTTGGTCTTGAAGACGAAGAATTTGTAACCGAAGTAGGCGACGGTAATGGCGATCAGGTTCGAGAAGACCGACGCGTAGAGATAGGCAAAGCGCAGCCTCGGCGTCAGCAGCGCGGTGAACAGCGCGTAGGCGCTGTATCCGAACAGGGTGTTCCATACGCCCACCACCAGATAGCGCCCAAACTGTCCTGACGGAATGTGGCTGGTCAGCCGCGCCACCCATGGGATTTTGCGGAGGAAAATGCCCGGCGAGCGATGGCCCATCCTCTTCTGCATACATAGTCCTGCTGCCCGCCGCCTGTGGCAGGCAACGGGCGATGGTACATTGGTTACGAATCCATCATGACGGTCTCGGGGCGAGTCACCATCGGAATTCCCACCCTCAACCGCAGCGGCCTGGCGCTGCGCGCCATTCGCAGCGCACTCTCTCAGACCTATTCCGATGTTGAGGTGATTGTATCGGACGACGCGTCGACGGACGATACCGTTGCGCGAGTCCAGGAAATCCACGATGCGCGCCTCGTCCTGTTCCAACAGCAACGGCGGCTCGGCCTGGTCGGCAACTTCGATTTTTGCCTGCGCCACGCCACCGGAGAATTTTTTCTTCTGCTGGGCGACGACGATGTTCTATTGCCCACCGCCATTGAACGCCTCAGCGCCCCGTTTTTGCAGCCGGATTTATGCATTCCGCCCGCTTCCATCGGAGTCGTCTGGAGTCCCTGCGAGATTGCCGACGCCACCGATTCTCATTTCTGGACAACCCAGGCCGGACCCCATCTCGAACCTGTCGCTTCCATGTTGACGGCACAGTTCGCGGGCAATCGCGGCCCGCGGTTGAGCAGCATCCTGCTGCGGACCCAGGATGCGATTGCCGTCGGCGGCTACGAAAATAAGTATGGCGACCTCTGCGATATTGGCAACTGGGCCCGCGCCGCCCTTCTACATGACTATGCCGTTTGCATCCCAGATCCGCTGGTGCAATACACCAACCACCAGGGCAGCACCACCAGCCAGTCTGCCGTGCAGCAGTGGCAGCAATGGGCGCAAACGGTGCATGCGGATTTGCTGGCCAGCGCCCGTGCCGCCAACAATACGAAAGCCGAACGCCAGTTGCTTGACGCAAAAAGAAATTTACTCAGCGGCATCACTCTCACCATCCTGATCCAAACCATCGGCAAACCCGGCTGGATTCGCAACGCTCTCCGCGAGTCTCTACGTTCTCCCGGCGCGTTCTTCACCCCCTATATGTTTCGCAGATTGCTGAAGGATGGGCGGAAAGTATTCACTGTCCGGCGCAATGCGGAACGTCGGCAACAAGCCCCAGATCGGCAGACCCGTCCCGACTCCCGCCCCATCGAGAAGGTTCCGTAACATATTCTCCATCCGGAAGATAGCGGCATCCAAGCGGCGCTAAAATTTCCGCTGTGTGAATTTTTCCGATTCCCCCCTCATTGTTGAGGCTTTTTGCGCCCTTGTTCCGTCTCAATGACTGCGAGCAACATTCCGACTCAAAAGGAAACTGTCAGTGGCTCATCGACGCTTTAGGATCTTTGCCGTACTTGTCTTGCCTCTCCTCCTGGTCTCGACTTTTTTCGGACAACAGCCCACCGGCAATCTGCGCGGCGTCGTGGCCGATCCCACGGGGGCGATCATTCCCGGCGCCTCCATCGTTCTTTCCGGCAACGGAAAAACCGTCAGCACCACCAGCGGCGGCGCAGGTTACTACCACTTCAACGGCTTGCCGCCGGGCCAATACACCATCGACACCACCATCGAAGGCTTCACTCCCTTTGAATCGAAAGGTGTTGTCATCGCGCCCGGCACTACCAAAACACTGAACATTGCCCTGGCCATTGCCGCCGAGCAGCAGCAGGTCCACGTCAGCGCCGAAACCAACACTATCGACACCTCTCCAACCTCCAATGCCAACGCCATGATCATCAAGGGCAAGGACCTGGACGCGCTCTCCGACGATCCGGACGAGCTGGCCAGTGAGCTGCAGGCGCTCGCGGGCCCATCGGCTGGCCCCAACGGCGGCCAAATCTATATTGACGGCTTTTCCGGCGGCCAGATCCCGCCCAAGTCCTCGATCCGCGAAATCATTGTGAACCAGAACCCCTTCTCCGCGGAGTTCGACAGTCTCGGCTATGGACGCATTGAGATCCTGACCAAAGCGGGCACCGGCCAGATGCACGGCCACATCTTTTCCCGCGGAAATTACTCCGGATTCAATGCGCAGAACCCGATCCTGAATTCCAATCCTAGGCCGCCCAAGTCGCCGCCTCTCGTCGAGCCCAGCTACTATTCCTATTTCTTCTATGGCAATATCGGCGGCCCGATGACGAAAAACTCGTCGTATTTCGGCGACCTTTTCAACCGCAACATCCAGAACGTTGCCATCGTCGACGCCATCGATCCCTCCAAGGTCACCGCAGCCAATCCCAACGCTTACTTGAATGAGTCGGTCAGCAATCCCAGTTCTCGCGTGGACACCAGCCCGCGATTCGACTTCCAGTTGGGACAGTCGAATTCGCTGACCATTCGCTACGAGTATTACCACGCGACCTTTACCAACGGCAGCGTGGGCGAATTGGCGCTTCCCGAGCAGGCCACCGATGGAAACAACGAGGAGAACACGCTGCAGGCCAGCGACAGCATCGTGCTCAGCAAGAATTTCGTCGATAACATCCGTTTTCGCTACCGCCGCATTCGCGACAACCAGACCTCGCCCTACACCATGCCGACCCTTACGGTCTCCGGCTCCTTTGTCGACGGCGGCAACAATGCCGGCACACTTCGCGACAATCAAGACGACTACGAAGTGCAGGATTATTTCACCGGCTCCAAAGGCCGCCACGCGCTCAACTTCGGGGGTCGTTTTCGCGCCTATCGCGACGCCAATTTTACAAGCGCGGGCACCAATGGCTCCTATGTTTTCCCGTCGCTTTCCGCGTATTTGGCCCGGACCCCGCAGCAATATCAAGTCACCGTGGTCAACAACAATCAGTACACCGCCCGCGCCATTCCCATGGATCTCGGCCTGTTTTACCAGGATGACTTCGCGGTCAACCAGAAACTGACGCTGAGTTATGGCCTGCGCTGGGAAACGCAGAACGAAATCAAGGACAAAAGCGATTGGGCGCCGCGCCTGTATCTGGCCTACGCGCTGGGCCACGGCAAGGAAAAACCGAAGACAGTAGTACGCGCAGGCTATGGCTGGTTTTACCAACGCTTCACCGTGCCCAACGGCATCTATGGCGTTCCCTACATCATTTCCACCATCCATAACAATCTGCCGACAACTCCTGGAGGATTGTCCAACCAGCAGATTTACACCGTGACAAATCCCACCGGCTACACCGAGACCAGCCCAGGCAATCCGGTGAAGCCTCCCACGCCGACATCGACTACTTCGGCCCCGACCTACTCGACCCTCAGTCCGAATTTTCATGCGGCCCTGGATATGCAGGGGGCGATCGGCGTCGATCGCCAGATCGCCAGCAATGTGACTGGAAACGTCACCTATCTGTACAGTCGCGGAATCCACGATTTCCTGAGCAACAACGTCAATGCGCCCTTCTTCGCCGGCGCGCCCAATATCTATCCGACCACCCCGTTGACCACGCCCGCCGTCAACATCGATCAATATCAATCTGGCGGCGTGTATCGCGAACAACAGGTGATTGCCACGGTCAATGCTCGATTGAAGTACTTGAGTATATTCAGCTTTTATACCTATACCAACGCCAAGGGCGACACCAGCGGCGTGGGCCATTTTGCCTCCAACGCCAGCGACCCCGGCCAGGATTACGGGCCGACGACCTTCGATGTCCACAATCGTTTTTTGATTCTGGGCGATGTCAGCCTGCCGTATGCCATCTCCTTCGCGCCGTTCTTCGTCTATAACTCGGGGATCCCGTACAACATCAAGATCGGCAGCGATCTGACCGCCAACAACCAGTTCAATGCGCGACCAGCTTTGGCTCCGGCATCGGACTGCGCTGCGCCCCCCCCACCAACCGGAACACCGAGACGTTACTATTCCGAGCCATACGGATGTCTGGATACCTATCCTTTCGGCACCAACGAGCAAATCATCCCGTATGGCCTTGGCGTTGGGCCATCGAATTTCAGCCTGAATTTGCGGATCGCCAAAGTGATTGGCTTTGGACCTAAACTCAAAACGGGCAACGGAGGCCCCGGCTTCCATAGGCACGGCAACGGCCTGGGAGGCCGCGGCTTGAGCGGAAATCAAGGGGGCCCGGGAAGGCTGGATGCCGCAGTCCCGCGCAAGTACAGCCTGACGCTTTCCGCCTATGCGCAAAACGTGATGAATCGGGAAAACCTTGGCGTTCCCAACGGAACGCTGACTTCCCCGTTTTTTGGCAAGTCGCAGTCGCTGGCGGGCGGGTTCTTTGGCCCATCCACCGCAGGCAATCGCAGCATCTTTCTTAACGTGGGACTGAATTTTTAGCGCTTCGCGGCAATTTTCATCTACCAACGACACTCCGGGCGCTCTGTGCGAGCCCTCGTTTGGCTTGACTGGGATGGAGCCTACGACCCTTGGTTCGCCTGGTTCGCCTGGTTCGCCGCTTCCGGGGGATGCTGCGGCAGCCGCACAATAAATTCGGTCGTGCCTGGCTCGGACTCGAAGCGAATGTCGCCGCCAAAATGTTTGGTCACAATTTTGTAGGCGATGCTCAGGCCCAATCCGGTGCCCACTCCCTCGGGTTTGCTGGTGAAGAATGGCTCGAAGATATGCGGCCGATTTTCCGCCGGGATTCCCGCGCCATCGTCGCCGACGCTGACGAACACTTCGCTACCCTCGACCCACGTCCGCACGGCGATGTGTCCCTTCTGCGGGGCCGCATCCACGGCATTGTCCAGCAGGTTCATCCACACCTGGTGCAGTCCCGTCGCCGCCGACTCCAGGATGGGAACATCGGCGCTGAACACCTTCGAAACCTGGATCTCTTTGTGGCGAATTTTGTGTCCGAGAATCATCAGCACGCTCTGCAGGCTTTTGTGAATATCGATTGCCGAACAACACATTTTCTCCGCGTAGGAATAATGTTTGACGGCCATCACCAGCTCCGTCACCCGCGTGATGCTCTCCTCAATCGTGTCCAATTGCTGCACGCTGGTCGCCAGCGCTTCCACCCACTGGAACGTGTCCGACAGCGTGGCCGGTCGAAACTTCGCGCGCAGGCATTCCAGTTTTTCCGCTGTCAATCCCATACCCGCCAGCGGCGGAGCCAGCTTCCACGCATCCTGCACGCCCGCCGAATCGAGCCACTGACACAGCGATTCCTCGGCGTCCGCCTGCTCCATAGAATTGATGGCCACTGTTTTCTGCGGCTGCAGAATGTAATGTTGCAGATCGGCGATGCAGTTCAACTCCTCCGCCTGCAGGCCCATGCGGCAGGCGCGAAGGTTCAACTCCTGCAAATGGGTCAGGCTCTCGCGCAGTTGCGTGCTGGCCCGCTTGGCGGCGCTGCCCGGGTTGTTCAGCTCATGCATCAAGCCCGCCGCCATGGTGCCCAGAGACGCCATCTTTTCCCGTTGCAGCATCAGGCCTTGCAGCCCCTGCTGACGCATGGTCATGTTCGCCAGAATTCCTTTGCGCACACTCGGGCATGTCGTCATCAATTGCCAGAAGGAATCTTCTTCCACCCGCAGCAAGCGGCTGGGCTCGATCATGGTGCATTCCACGCGGTTTGCCGAGCCAGTGAGCAGCGGGACTTCGCCGAACGTCTCACAGCCATGGTGTGTCGCCAGCGGTTTGCGCGTACCGTCCGGTTCCACGTACTCCGCGCGCAGGCCGCCTTCCATCAGTATCCAGAAGTATCGCTTGGTCTGCTCCTGTCCTAGAACGCAATCGCCGGACTCGGCGTCGATGACATCAGCGCCCTGCAAGCACTCATTCGTCTTTTCGTCCAGGTTCGCGAACAGGGGGATACACCGTACCTTCTGCAACAAGGCTTCCTGCTGCGCAGCCGGCAGATCGGCGAATTTTCCTTGGTTCTTCATGGCGCTCTAGAAATTTGCTAAATACTGATGCACGAACTGCACTGCAATCGAACCTTGACCCACCGCGGAGGCCACCCGCTTCACGCTTCCAAAGCGAACGTCGCCGGCCACAAAGATTCCTGGAACGCTGGTTTCCAATAAATAGGGCGGCCGATCCAGTGTCCAGTGAAAATCGTCGGTCAGGTGCAGGTCCGGACCAGAAAGTACAAATCCCTTCGACTCCCGCAAAATCGCGGGCGGCAACCAGTCCGTCTTCGGCTCTCCGCCCACAAAAATATACAGTCCCGAAGCTGCCTCTTCCGACTCGCCCGTGGGCGACTTCAAGCGGACCGCCTCCAGATGGGTATCGCCGAAGGCATCCACCACTTCCGTCCGGGTACGCACTTCAATGTTCGGCAGCGCTGCGATCTGGTCCACCAGGTAGCGCGACATGCCCCTTTCCAACGAGTCCGCCCGCACCAGCATGAACACCTTCTTGGCGTACCGGGCAAAATGCGTCGCCGCCTGCCCCGCTGAATTCGCCCCTCCCACGATCATCACGGTTTCATCTTTGCAACTGATCGCTTCCGTCAACGCGGCGCCATAATAGACGCCTGCTCCCGTCAGCCTCTCCAGGCCGCCGGTTTTCAGCTTGCGGTAATCGACGCCGGTGGCAATCAGCGCGGTGTGGCACGCAACCTCGCCTCCACCCGACAATTGGATGAAGTGATATTGCCCTTCGGTGCGGATTCCAGTGGCGCGTTGCGACAAAAATTCGGCCCCAAACCGGGTTGCCTGGATGGTCGCCCGACGCGCCAGGTCCTCCCCGCTCAGACCGGCTGGAAATCCCAGGTAATTCTCGATTCGGGAACTGCTGCCCGCCTGCCCGCCCGGCGCGGCCGGCTCAATGACCAGCGTCTTCAGCCCCTCGGAGGCCCCATACACAGCGCCCGCCAGGCCCGCCGGCCCCGCCCCCACAATCGCCAGATCGTAGAAATCGCGTTCCGCCTGGGTCCGCAACCCGACTTTTTCTGCCAGTAGCGTAATTTCGGGTTCAACCAGGCTTTCTCCGTTGGGAAATAACACCACAGGTAACTTGCCGGGATCAAGATGGTACTCAGCCAGCAATCTGGCGCTTTCGCTGTGCCATTCCGGGTTGGCTCCCGGCTTTCTCTCGGCTGCGATCCCGTTGCTGGCTGCGGCCCCATGGCTCGGTACGGTGGGAATGGCTTCAAGTCCCGGATCCAGCCATTGATACGGGACGTGATTGCGCGAGAGAAATTCGCGAATCTGGTGGCCCACCGGCAGCCACCGCGAACCAATCACCCGGATGCCTTCAAACGGCGGCCGATAATCCCCGCTCCAGGACTCCAGCAAATCGTCCAGCACAGCGTACAAGCGCTCTTCCGGCGGGTCCCACGGCTTGGTCAGATAATAGTGGATCTTGGCCGCGTTAATGGCCCGAATGGCGGCCTCTGTGTCCGCGTATGCCGTCAATAAAACCCGCTTGGCCGCCGGCGCCAAGGCAATGCTTTTTTCCAGGAATTCCACCCCGGACATGCCCGGCATTCTCTGATCGGAAAGCAACAGAGCGATGGCGTCGCCTCGCCGTTTCAGCTCGCTCAACACCTCCAGCCCAGACTGGCCGGAGGTGGCCCGGACGATGCGATAGCGGCTGCCATAATGACGGCGCAGGTCCTGCACCAGCGCCTCCAGCACGCTGATATCGTCGTCAACTGTCAGGAGTACAGGTTTTCTCATAGATTCATGCTGGATGCACGATTACGGATTTCTCAAATCAGCACCAAGCGTACCGATTTGTTCCAATTTGGGCCGGGTGGTTCAAATTGGCAAAGATAGCGGTGCGCAACGGTCGCCAAACGCGATACTCTGTTCTTGCAGTAGAAAATAGATGAGTGATGCAGCGCACATTCGGAGTTGATGCGCGTCCAGCACTATGGATGCAATATTCGTTTGCACTGGAACAATGATTCAATGGAAACGCCTTGGTTCTAGCCTGACCTCCCCCTAAGGGTAGCAGGAGTTCGAGCCTAAGTGCTGGCAGTCGAAGATCTCGTGTCGTCTGCCGATACAAGAAATAGAACATGCTCATTTTTTGTTGTTCTTCTCGGTGTCGTCTTGACCGTCAGGCGCTTGCTGCCTGCGGTCAGGGTCAATACCGGAAGAAAAAAGTACTTGTGTGGGGACCCTTGCAATGACAAAAATTATTCTTGCCGACAATCAATCGATCTTTCGAGCTGGCGTAGCCAAGACCCTTGTGCTGCAAGACGATATCCGCATCGTTGCCCAATGCATGGACAGCGAACGACTCTTGCAGGCAGTACGCACTTTCCGCTCTTCTATCGTTCTTTTTGCCTCTTCGCTGCAACTGAACTTACCGGTCCTGATCCAGTCCGCGCGCGGGGCCGGCAGCAAACTGATTGTCATTGCTGAAAATACCGAGTCGCTCCATTCCTACGCGGTCCCGGGCCTGGACGGCGTTGTCTTTCGCGACGTCACGGGCACCGCCCTGCTGGAATGCATTCGCTCGGTCGCCAGCGGGCAGACCTATTTGCAGGAAAAATTAGGACGCGGCCTGGCGGAGGAAGCCGATATGGTGGGCGCACGCGTCCGTGATCGGCTCACGCCCAAGGAAATCAAGATTGTTGCCCTCATCGTCCAAGGCTTCAAGAACAAGGAAATCGCCAGTCATCTTGGCACCACCGAACAGGTGATCAAGAATTACCTGCGCAATGTCTACGACAAGACGGGCGTTTCGGACCGGCTGGAACTGGCCCTCTTTACCATTCATCATCAGACCCTCGCCGATGCCGCCGCTATCGCCAACGGCGAGATGGATTTGCAGTCGGCCAATGCCTGAGTAGAATCTGGCCCGCCCCATTCAGGCCGTCTTTTGGCTTGAAGGCTTGAATGGGATGGAAAGTATTGCCCCCCCGACCCCTTCGAGTTCGCTCAGGGCAGGCGTCGTGGAGGGACCTGCGGTTGAAGTCTCACAGAAAAACTGTCATCCGTCCGTTGTCGCGTATCCCGCAGCCTTCCTCCACAGCCCTGAAAATCCCAAGTTCTAATTCAGTAACGCACTGATGATCGCTATCAGCTCGGTCGCATCGACCGGTTTTTCCAGGTAGATGTCCGCCTGCGGCTTGGCGGCGCGAAACGCTTCCGTGCAGTATCCCGATACGACCACAACTGGGACCTGCACCCCCGACTTCGCCGCCAGTAGAATCTGTCTTCCGCTCTCTTCGCCCAACTTCCAGTCCGTCACCACAGCGTCAAACGCGTCGCGTTGCAGCAACGCGATGGCTTCATTGGCGGAGCTGCTGGTGGTCACCGAATGACCCGCGCGTTCAAGGATGGTCTTTTTCAACGCAACTGCTGCCGGCTCATCGTCCACGCACAATATGTTGGCCATCGCAAGTCCCTCTTTCTTCTCGGGCCGTTAGGAGAAGCTTGAAGAAAATTGCCAGCACAATCCATCCCCCAGCGATTTCCAGCACGCAATAGATCCGCTAGCGTAATTTTTCTGCAACCGATTTTGCCTGAGTAAATAGATACAAGTAATCCGGACCACCAGCCTTGGAATCTGTTCCCGACATGTTGAAGCCGCCGAACGGATGAGCTCCCACCATGGCGCCTGTACATTTTCGGTTGAAATACAAATTGCCGACGTGAAAATCTTGCCGAGCCCTCGCCAATTTCTCGCGCGATTGCGAATAGATGGCTCCGGTCAGGCCAAATTCCGTGTTGTTTGCGATTTCCATTGCGTGCTCAAAATTCTTCGATCGGATCACCGCCAACACTGGCCCGAAAATTTCCTCCTGCGCCAGGCGCGCATTCGGCGCAATGTCGGAAAAAATCGTCGGCCCGATAAAATAGCCCTTCTCGGGCGATTCGACCGCGTTGCCGCCTGCGACCAGACGGCCTTCCTGCTTGCCAATCTCGATATAGCGCAGCATGGATTCGTATTGGGACTGGTTGACTACCGGACCCATCGCCGCATCCTCCGCCGGGTCGCCGACCTTCAACTGCTTGGCCCGCTCCCGCAACCTGTCCACGAAAATGTCGTATATCTGGTCGTCGACAATCGCACGGGAGCAAGCCGAACACTTCTGTCCGCTGAATCCAAATGCCGAGTTCAAGACTCCGGTGACGGCTGCATCCAGATCGCAATCCGCTTCCACCAGAATCGAATTTTTTCCGCCCATTTCCATAATGGTTCGCTTGATCCATATCTGGCCGGGGCGCGTCTGCGCTGCGCGAACATGAATGTCCAGCCCAACTTCCTTCGAGCCGGTAAAGGCAATGAAGCGCGTCTTCGGATGTTCCACGATTGCATTGCCGAACGTGGCGCCAGAGCCGGGGCAAAAGTTCACCACGCCCGGCGGCATGCCCGCTTCTTCCAGCAAACTAAAAAAACGCGCCGCAATCGTCGGCGAATCGCTCGACGGTTTCAGGACCACGGTATTTCCTGTCACCACCGCCGCCGCCGTCATGCCGGCCATAATTGCCAGCGGGAAATTCCATGGCGAAATCACCGCGCCGACGCCCAGCGGAATGTACAACAACTCGTTGCGCTCGCCCGGATACTGAATCGGCGTCTTCGCCGCGGCCAGCCGCAGCGCTTCCCGCGCGTAAAACTCCAGAAAGTCGATGGTCTCGCCAACGTCGGCATCGGCTTCTGTCCAGTTCTTGCCCACTTCATACGTCAGCCACGCGCAAAAATCCAGCTTGCGTTCGCGCAGCAATTCCGCCGTCCGCAGCAGCAGCGACACGCGCTCCTCGACCGGAGCAACCCGCCAGCCTTCATACGCAGCCAGCGCCGCCTGCATCGCAACTTCGGTATGACCGGCGTCGGCCTTCTGATGCACACCCACCACCTGCGACGGGTTGGATGGATTCAGCGATCGAATCTTGCCCTCGGTGCGAATCCGCCGCCCTCCAATTACCAGGTCGTATTCCTGGCCCAGTTGATCCGAGACGCGAACCAACGCCCGCCGCATTGCGCGTGCGATATCTTCCCGGCTGAAATCCAGGAAGGGTTCATTGCGAAATTCTCCTTTCGGCGTACGAACGGAAATCACTGTCGATAACTCAAGGGTCGCCATACAGCCCTAGTGTAGACCAGCCCCGTCTTTCCTGCCTTTACCTATCGCAATACCGTGGAGTAGAAGGTATTCGCGCCGGAACGCAGGTCCTTGCCGTATCCCAGCACAAATTCGAAACTTCCCAGCAGCTTCACCTTGGCCTGCAACCCTGTGTCCGTCAGCCATTTCGGCGACCCAAAATATTCCGACGCATCGTAGATGTCCCCGGTATCCACGAACGGCCCCACCTGCAGTTGCACGAAAGCATCGTGAAACAAGACCTTCTCGCTGTCGGAGTTGGAAAGAACATAGTTTCTTCCCAGCGGAGCATTTCCCTTCTGCCCGTTCAACAATCCATTGTGCCCGCGCATCCACAACTGGTTATCGCGATCGAACCCCAGCATAAAAAAATCGTCAAACGGCACCTGGCCAAACGTTCTCCCGGCCCGCAGCATCGTACTCGTCTCGTAGTCGTCGCCCTGCGCCTTCGGCAACCAATGTGCCGCCAGCAATCCCTGCAGTTGCCCGTATTTTCCCAGCGGATTGGCGAAGAATTTTCCCGCTTCGCCGGTCGCGCCTGCTTCCAGCGAGAATCTTCTTTCAGGAAATTGCATCAGCGACCGCTGAACATTCGCCCGAAGGTCCACTCCGGAACTATTCGTGAACAATTCGGCAGCCTGCGCCGGAATGCCGAGCAGACTCCGAAAATCGCGATAGGAATATTCTCCGTCCACGTTCCACTGCCACCGCCAATTCTCGATGGAAGCCACCTCCGCCCCGACAATAGCGCGTCTCATATTCATACCGGCCGCTGATGGCGGCGCGGCAGGCAGCAGCGTATTCGAGATGTTCCAGTTTTCATTCCTTCCCACGAAATACAACCGGACGCGCTGCTTGGGATTTTCCCCGAGCGGCCACGCCACGCCGGTCGAGAGCCAGCGCTTTTCGTCGTCCCATCGCACGAACGAGCGCCAGTTCAGCCCCCTGTTGTTCAGGTTGTACAGCTCCGGATACACCGACTGGTATGGCAATCCGCGCAGCATCGTCGCGGCGGTCTGCCATCGCAGGTCATGCCAATTGGGCTCCTCGCTCGCGCGCCAAACCAGCTTGAACGCTCCGTCACGCTGCGCCTGCAATTCATAGAATGTATGCGGAAAAAGATCCAACGACTGTAGCTCGGCCTGTGTGGTCAGAAATTGCTCCCGCGTCCACATCTCTCCAGGAGAAAATTTGAACGCGCGGTCGAGGATCAGCGGGTCCAGCTTCGGCTGCGGATCGAATGTAAGATCGTTTAGCTTCGGTTTTCCCACGCGGTTCCAATACTTCAAGGCGGCTTCCAGGTTGCCTTCAAGAAAATAAATGGATGCTAGAAAATTGCTGGCGTAGGCATCGTTCGGTTGCAGCGCGAGTGCGCGGCGCAATTCTTTTTTGGCGCGCGAAAATCGCTTGTCGCGATACGCAATCCCGGCCATCTCCTCCAGAAAACGGGCATCGCGCGGATGACCGGCATGGCCCGCTTCCAATGCCTTCTCCGCCTCGTCGAAACGCCCCAACTGTGCCAGCGCCAGCCCGCGATCGAGTTCCAGATCGGCCGGTTCTTGCGGCGATTCAGGCACAGCCTGTACGACATCTTCCCATCGTCCAGCGTCGTA
>JAJYVR010000240.1 GCA_021791935.1 Acidobacteriota bacterium | reverse complement strand
CGCACGCAGCAACTCGCGCTTCCATCCTGCCAGTCGATTTTCCATCTCAGTTGCAGAGCAATCGCTTATCCAGAGCATCCACAGCATAACACTTATCTACAACTGTAGTATTACGCTGTTCGAGAAAACCCCTATTTTACAGGTACTTCAGACATCCGACTACGATAACGACTTAGGCGATATTTGCAACCAATTGATTCTGTTCGACTTGCAGCCGGACAGCAGTGATCTTGGATTTGGTCATGGTGGCCTTCCAAGGTTCTGTCGTATGCTGCGGGGGACGGCATATCGTTCTCTGTCGCAGTCGGCAAACGCGAATTCGCGTCGAGTATCCCGACGACGTCGTATGAGCAATGTCCCACCCGGTTAGGAGCCAATGCATGAAAACTGCCGCTTTTGTCCTGCTTTGCGTTGTGGCGTGCGCTCCCTTGCCAGCGCAGAATGTTTCCATCGTTGCGCAACAATTCCAGCATCCCGCCAAAGCCTACCGGCCGATGGTGCGCTGGTGGTGGCCCGGCGGCGATGTCACGGGCGCGGAGTTGCGCAGAGAGGTTGGACTGCTCGATCAGGCCAATTTTGGCGGAGCCGAGATCCAGCCGTTCGTCATCGGACTCCACTCCGACATGCCTGCCGAAACCCGCAAGCGTGTCGACGACTATTTGACGCCGACGTTTTACTCGCACGTGCAGGCTGCCCTGGAAGAGGCCCGCGACCGCGGCATGTGGCTGGACTATACCTTCGGTTCCGGCTGGCCATTCGGCGGCGCGGGTGTCATCACTCCGGAACTCTCCTCGGTGCAGCTACAATCCACGCACGAAAGCATTCGCGGCCCGGTTCATTTTCACGCCAGGCTGCAAATGCCCCATCTGGGCGAGGCCATTACAGGGAACCGCAACCTGCCGGCTGGCTGGCTACAGCGCTTTCAGAAACGAGAAAAACTGGTCGCCGTGGTCGCGATTCGCGGCGATGTTGCCCAGTTTTATCAAAGTCAGTCGCCGAACCAGCAGCCGGCAGAGAGATTGCCGGGCCAGCTCGATCCCGGAACCTCTGTGGTGCTGACAAGCCGCATGATGCCCGATGGAACGCTCGACTGGAATGTGCCGCCGGGAACCTGGCAGGTCTTCGTCTTTAAGGAAATGCCGACCGGACAGCAAGTCACGGGCGGCACCGGCGCCGGAACGCAACTGGTCCTCGACCACATGAATCGTGACGCGTTTGACGCCTATGCGGATCGCGTCGGCGGCACCGCCAAGCAGTACGACGGCCAATTCTTCGGCCACGGACTGCGCGCCATCTTCTGCGACAGTCTGGAAGTCCAGGCTTACCTATATTGGAATGACGATTTTCTCGATCAGTTTCGCAAACGCCGCGGCTACGACCTGACCCCGTATCTACCGGTCCTGAAAGTGGCCGGCTTTAGCGTGCCCTACGGGGCGTCTCCGGTCCATCTACCGACTTACGACATTGCCGGTATCGGCGATCGGGTCCGCCAGGACTATTGGCAGACCGTCTCCGATCTGATGATCGAAAATTTTTACTCGCCCTTCATCCAGTGGGCCGCGAACAACAACCTGTTATCACGCGTACAGGCGCACGGATCGCCCACCGATCTGCTGCGCGTTTATGGCGCGTCCAGCATTCCAGAGACGGAAGACCTCTACGACAACGGCCGCTACGACTTCCTGAAAATGTCATCCTCCGCCGCCGACTTATACGGACGAAAGATCGTGTCGAGCGAAAGTTTTGTCTGGCAAGGCAAGGCCTACCAAACCACGCCGGAGAAAATCAAACGCTATGCCGACGAACTGCTGACCGCCGGCATCAACGAAATTATCTATCACGGCTATCCCTACGACTACATGGACCGCCCGGAGCCGGGCTGGCATCCCTTCGCGGCCAATGGCTCCTTTTCCTCCCACATGAACCAGCACAATCCGTTCTGGCCTTATCTTCCGCGCCTGAACGAATACATCACCCGCGTGCAATACATCTCCCAGACAGGCACGACGGTGGTGCCCGTGGCGCTCTATCGCGGCTTGCTCGCCTACGATTCCATTGAGCCCGCCCCGCCGGAACCGGAAATCGCCACCCGCATGATGGCTGCCGGTTACAACTACGACCACATCGATGCCTATGTGCTGTTGCACTCGAAGGTGGTCGGCGGCAAACTGATCTCTCCCGGCGGAGAAGCCTACAGCGTTCTCATGCTTCCCTACCAGAAAACCGTTTCCACCCCCGTTGCCGATCATCTGACGGCATTCGCGCATCAAGGTCTCCCTATCGTTTTCCTCGGCGGCACGCCGCTGGAAGAACGGAACGTTGTCGATGGCCAACTGCCCACCGCAGCCGCGACGAATCCGCTCGCGAAAATCATGTCGGAGCAGAATGTCCACGCAACCCCGAATGCATCTGGCGCTGTAAAAATTCTGATTGCCGGCATCCAGCCCAATCTTCATTTCGATGGACCGTCCGTGCCATTCATTGAGAAACGCATTGGCGCGCTGGATGTATTTTTTCTGCGCAATCCTTCCAGCGCGGAAAAGCTTGTGACGGCGGATTTCCACGCGACCGGCAGCCCGGAAATCTGGGACCCGTGGACCGGCGAGCATCATCCGTTTACCCGCTTCGAACAGCACGCAGGCGCGTTGCGCGCGCATTTGGAGATGGACCCCTACGGGTCCGCGCTGCTGGTCTTCAATCCAGCAGCCAAGCCGGTCGCGCCATCCGCGCCGTCGCCTGCCGTCGCCGTTGCCGCCACACAAATTGAGATCGGTCAGGATGGCTGGAAATTTCACGGCGTCGGCATGGGGCCCGGCAGCCAGCCCGAAACCATCGACATGGAATTGCCGGAGTTGATGGATTGGACGACGAACGACAAGCTGAAGAATTTCTCCGGACGCGGACAGTACACGACCACGTTCGAGGTCCCCGCAAAATACCTCGCCAAACATCCTCACATTTTGCTCGACCTGGGCGACGTGAAAGATGTCGCCGAAATCTCCATCAATGGAAAGCCCGGGCCAGTCCTCTTGCTGCGACCCTATCGCGCCGATGTGACCGCGTTGTTGCATTCCGGCGAAAATACCCTGCAAATAACGGTCGTCAACGCCCAGTACAACGCGCTTGCCGCGCGCGGCGCAGATCGAAACTTTGTCCCCGGTCCAACCGACACCGCGAATGACCGGATGCCCTCCGGCCTGATGGGACCGGTGCGGCTGGAGGCGGCAACAGAACAGTAAATATCCAGTTGGGAGCACGAAAAGAATCCATCCAGGAACGAATCGTCGAGACGCAATCACAATTCGCGCGCATGCACGCCGCATGGAGAGCTCCGCGATCCATGCGACGGCTGCGACTGCTTCCGCTGGTCGCGGCGACGTATTTCATGGTGTCTGGCGGCCCGTACGGACTGGAAGATGTCGTTGGGCAGGCGGGCTACGCGCGCGCTTTGCTCCTGCTCTGCGTCGTCCCCTTGCTGTGGAGCCTGCCCACCGCGCTGATGGTGGGAGAACTGGCCAGCGCATTGCCGGAAGATGGCGGCTTCTACATCTGGGTCAGCCGCGCCCTGGGCCGCTTCTGGGGATTTCAAGAGGCATGGCTATCGCTGGCCGCCAGCATCTTCGACATGGCCATTTATCCCGCCCTCGCCGTCGCATATCTCGGGCAACTCTACCCGGCGCTGACAGTCGGCCATCGCGGCCTCGTCTGCTCGCTCCTGATTGTTGCGGTATGTGTCGCGTGGAACCTGCGCGGCGCCTATTCGGTCGGCCAGGGATCGGTGTGGATGCTGGCATTGTTACTGACGCCGTTCCTCGGCATCGTTGGCCTTGGGCTCTGGAGCAGCGGACTGTTGCATCTCGTCGGCGATCCGGTGCACCACGCAACCATGGCGCGAACGCCTCACGGCAGCCTCGTCACCGCGCTGCTTTTCGTGGTGTGGAACTACATGGGATGGGACAACGCTTCCACCATCGCGGCGGAGGTCGAAGATCCGCAGCGAGACTATATTCGCTCCATGCTGGCTGCGGTCCTGCTGGTCGCGGCCAGTTATGTGCTGCCCATCGCCGTGGTCGCGCTCACCGGAATTCCCGCCTCCATGTTTGTTACCGGCTCCTGGGTCGCCGTCGCGCGGACATTGGCAACGCATGTTGGCCCACGCTTCGCCTCCTGGCTCGCGTTCGCCGTTGTTGCCGGCGGGGCGCTGACCGGCATTGCCATGTTCAACGCGCTCATGCTTTCTTACGCGCGCGTTCCCGCTGCCATGGCCAGCGATGGCCTGCTTCCGAAAGTGTTGGAGCGCCGCAAGGACAATGGCGTTCCCTGGGTCGCTGTACTGGTGTGCGCGGCTGCGTGGGCGCTTGCGCTGGGACTCAGTCTGACCCCGCTGCTTGAACTCGACATCCTGCTGTATGGACTGAGCCTGGTTCTGGAATTTGTTGCGCTCGCGGTCCTGCGGTGGCGCGAACCGTCGCTCGTCCGGCCCTTTCGCGTTCCCGGCGGCCGCTGGGGCACGGTGACGATTGGC
>JAJYVR010000239.1 GCA_021791935.1 Acidobacteriota bacterium | reverse complement strand
GAAGGTGCGGATGTTCGCAGCAACATCGTTGAAAGCTTCGTGGACCTTCAACGCCTGGGAGCCATGGTCGTAATCGACGACACCCACCTTGGCCCCTTGAATCTTACCGCCCATGGCGTTGCCCAGGATGACGAGCTGTACCAGCGGTAACGCCATCGACACCATCATTAAGGTCGGCGAACGAAAGAACTTCCGCATCTCTCGCTCAACAATTGCCAGCATTCGTGTCATGGCTGCATCCCCGGTCGCGGCGGCATCACAAACCCGTGCGCCTTCACCTGTTCATCGCGAAGTTGTCGCCCCGTGTAGTGAACAAAAACGTCATCCAGCGTGGTGTTTTGGACGCTCAGCGATTTGATGCTTCCGCCATGCTCTGTCGCCATCTCGACCAACTGCGTGGTGGTCAACGACCCGTTGGACGTAAGCAGCCGGTACATCCCCGCGCTCTGCGATTCCACGGATGTGACGCCCGACAATTGCTTCAATCGAGACGGCCACTGCGTGGACTCCTCGGAAAATTGCGCCTCCACCACATTGGTCCCCGGCACGCTTGCCTTCAGCGCCATTGGAGTATCCAGCGCGACCAGCTTTCCGTGGTCGACAATCGCGATGCGGTCGCACAGTCGGTCCGCTTCGTCCATATAGTGCGTGGTCAGCAGCATGGTCAGGTGGCGCGTGTTTTTCAGACGATTCAACATCTCCCAAACGGCGACGCGAGAGACCGGGTCCAGCCCGGTCGTGGGCTCGTCGAGGAAGAAGATTCGCGGATTGTGGACCAATCCCCGCGCTATCTCCAATCTGCGCCGCATACCTCCGGAAAGCGTTTTGGTCTGCGCGCCGCGCCATTTCACCAGGTCCACCGCTTCCAGCAGATCGTGAATGTTCCTCTCGCGATCGGCCTTCGGAACTTCGTACAGCTTGGCATAAATAGAAAGATTTTCTTCCACCGTCAAATCGATATCGCTGGTGAGCGCCTGCGGGATTACGCCGATCGCTCGCCGCACGGCATCCGGCTCACGCGAGACATCATGGCCGGCGACCACGGCGCGCCCGGTGGTGGCGGGCGTCAGCGTTGTCATCATGCGGATGAGCGTGCTTTTGCCTGCGCCGTTGGGGCCGAGCAATCCGAAAATTTCTCCATCGTCCACGTGGAACGTGATGCCGTCGACGGCGGTAAAATTGCCGTACCGCTTGACAATGTTTTCGACCGAGATCGCGATATTGGGCTTGCCGGCGTTCACTGTTTCACCAGCTTGCTCTTCGGGATATAGACCTCGGCCAGCATTCCCGGCACATACCGCATTTCAGGATTGTCGATCAACAGCTTCAGGCGAACCGTTTCAATGTCCCGCTTGCGACGGCTCACGTCGCGTTGCGTTGCAAAGTCCGCTTCCGCCGACTTTGCGATCACCTTGCCCTGCAATGTCGCTCCGCTGGGCATCACTACGCGCAGTTTGTCTCCTAGCTGCACGGAATCCGCCTCTGTCTCAGGCAGCGGCGCATAGACCCAGGTTTGTGTCAGGTCTGTGATGGTGACGATTGGCGTTCCCGCGGCAACCACTTCCCCCTGGCGTGCCGCTCGCACGTTCACCTTGCCCGCAATCGGCGAAACGACGTTCGCATATCCCAGCTCCACCTGCGCCTGGTCCAGCAACGCTTGCGCATTTCGCATTTCACTGCGCGTTGCCGCCACCGTTTTTGCCTGCGCCTGCGCCTGAATCGTGTTCGCCTTCGCCGCCTTGAGCGATGCCTCGGCGGCGGCCACGTTCTGCTTCGCCGCGTCGACGGCGGCGCGGTCCGCGCGCAGGGAAGCGACGTCTTCATCTCGCGTTTGCTGGCTCACCACTCCTTGCGCCGCCAAGGCAACGGAGCGCGAAGTGTCGGCGTTCTGGTGCTGCTCCTGTGCTTCCGCTTGCATCAGGGTGGCACGCATGGCGCGCAACTGCGCTTCCGCATTCGCTACCTGGCTCGAAGTGCTGCCTCCGATCTGGCGCTCTGTATCGCGGGTCTGCTGCACCAGATATCTCTGGCTGATGGCGGTTGCTTCGGCCGCGTTGCGCGCCGCCGCCAGGTCGTCACTCTGGATGGTGGCGATCAGTTCGCCAGCTTGCACGTCGTCGCCTTCGTCGACCGTGAGCTTCTCGATCCGGCCGGGGATTCGCGAACTGACGATGACTTCATTCGCGTCCACGGTGCCGATCAACTGCAAATCTCCGGATCGATTCGTCGTAAAGAAATACCAGCACAGCGAGAAGAGGAACAGCACTCCGAGCAAGATAAAAATCCGGTTGCGAGCGTTCATAAGGGTCTTCTCCGGGCATGAAAGTTCTCAATCCGCGCCTGTACGTTTTTTACACGAGGCATGGGCATGTCTCGAAGAATGCGATTGGCCAGCCTCATGCCGGCGGCGCGGTCGGTAAACAACGCCGTACCGAGAAACTGCACCGCGGCCTCCCGTCGCAGCTTCAGCGCTTTCGGATCGAAGGGCCTGAACGGAAGGGTCAGTTCCATCATGGGAGCGCTGAGAAAGTAAAAAACATTCGCGCCGAAGATCGAATACATCACCTGAAGCCAGTCCATCCGGCAAATCTCGCCGGTCCGGATACCGTCTTCCGTGGCCTCGCGCATTTTTGCAATCAGAGGGGTGAAAGCGGCCCTGAAAAGACCCGGTATCGATCCACTTTTGCCACTGCGGTACCGGACCATTTCCTGCTGCATCAGACTTTGAAATTCGTGCTGCGTCAGGATGCGATCGAAATGATTCAAGGCAGACCGCAGCAGGCGTTCGCCGGCGGAGTATTTTCGGTCGAATTCCGCCAGAGCATTCTCCACCACCCTGGTCGCGACCGCTTCAATAGCCGCAGCATACAGACCCTGCTTGCTCTTGAAATAGTAGTAGAGCAGCGCCTTGTTCACTTTCGCCGACCCAGCGATGCGATCGGTGCGCGCGCCGGAAAGACCGTGGGTGCTGAACTCCTGCACCGCTGCGCGAAGGATTTTCTTCTGCGTCCGGTCGGCACGGTCATCCCGCGTTCGAGTTTTGGTTTTCGATATCATTGATTAACTGGTTAGTTAAATCATATCAGATTGCTCTATCTCGGCAAGGGATCGAGTGAAGCCCTGGTTTGAAGGAGTCAGAGTGCTCGCGTGCCTATCCTCGGTCGACCGGCTCGCGATGAGGCAGCGGCTGCCGAATGGCGTGTTCTTATTCGTGGCCGCGAGTACGGCAGTTCTTCGAGGCCCAGACGCCGTATTGTCCGCGCATGCGGCCAGTCGGCCTCGCCTCCACAGCAGAGCGAGGGCGGCCAATCTGGAGTTGGCATTGAACCTTGTATTCTGACAGACAGCGAGTGGATTGAAACAAGATACATGACAAAGGTTTTAAGGAGCCCCTTGTGTATCAGCCAGAGACCTACGCCATTGCCCTCTTTTTCATGGTCCTCAGCATGCTCTGCTGGGGATCGTGGGCGAACACGGTCAAGCTATGCCCGACATACAGGTTTCAACTGTTCTACTGGGATTATATCGTCGGCCTATTGGTCGGCGTTCTGGTGTGGGGGTTCAGCCTCGGCTCCACAGGCGAGGTGGGACAGCGATTTCTGGCGGCTGTTGTTGGCGCCGGCAAGATCGGCGCGATCGATTCGATTCTTGGCGGAATCATTTTCAACGCGGCCAATCTTCTGTTGGTGGCGGCGATTGAGATTGCCGGGCTGGCTGTGGCTTTTCCCGTCGCGATCGGTCTGGCGTTGATTGTAGGGGCGGTCAGCAGCTATATTCTGTTGCCGGCTGGAAACCCGGTGCTGCTGTTCGGCGGCATTGCGCTGGTGGTGGCGGCCATTGTGTGCGACGCGCTTGCCTATCGCATGCGAGAGAAGGAACATCGCGCGACGAGCCGGCGCGGGCTGATCCTCAGCCTGATATCCGGCGTGTTGATGGGCAGTTTCTATCCATTGGTGTCGCACGCAATGGGTCTGCCGCATGGAGCCGGGCCGTATGCTACGTCGTTTTATTTTGTTGTCGGGGCGGCCTTATGCGCGCTGGTGTTCAACGCTTTGTTGATGCGTCAACCGCTTGATGGAAAGCCTCCGGTCAGCATCGCCGCGTATTTCCAGGCGCCGCTTCGCTGGCATGTGTGGGGTATCGTTGGCGGCGGAATCTGGTGTACCGGCACGGTCTTCAACTTTGTGGCGTCACGCGCGCACATTGTCGGTCCCGCAGTTTCCTATTCCATTGGCCAGGGGGCGACGATGGTCTCAGCCGCATGGGGCATTTTTGTGTGGCAAGAGTTTGCCGGCGCGCCGCATCGATCGAAGAAGTTGCTGGCCCTCATGTTCGTTCTCTTTATTGTGGGACTATGTGCGATCGCTTTTGCCCCCATCTTTCGGGCCCATTGACCGCACAGCGGGAAAAGTTGAAATGGAAATAGCAAAAACAATGCGGCCAATCGTGGTGGTGGGCAGCATCAATATGGACCTTGTTTCTGCCGCTCCACGGATATCGATGGCGGGAGAGACGCTGTTCGGCTCCAGCTTTCAGATGCATTCGGGAGGAAAGGACGCAAATCAAGCAGTGGCTGTGGCCCG
>JAJYVR010000016.1 GCA_021791935.1 Acidobacteriota bacterium | reverse complement strand
TCGCTCGCAGTTTCGGCACCCGGTCAATCACGTCGATCGCGAGGTTGAACCGATCTACCTGGTTCAAAATAGCGAGTTCCAGCGGCGTGTTGATGTTCCCTTTTTCCTTGTATCCGCGCACATGCATGTTGTCGTGATTGGCGCGTCGATACGTCAGTTTATGGATCAGCGATGGATAGCCGTGAAAGTTGAAGATGACGGGCTTGTCCAGCGTAAACAGCGAATCGAAGTTGCGGTCCGACAATCCGTGCGGATGTTCTGTGTCCGGCTCCAGCTTGAACAGGTCGACCACGTTGACAAAACGGACCTTCAGCTCTGGAAAATGTTCGCGCAGAATTGCGATCGCGGCCAGCGATTCCATGGTGGCGATATCCCCGGCCGCCGCCATCACCACATCGGGCTCGCTATCTTGGTCATTGCTCGCCCAATCCCAAATGCCAATGCCCTTGGTGCAGTGTCGCACCGCTTCTTCAATATCCAAGTACTGCAGGTGAGGCTGCTTGTCCGCAACAATCACGTTAACGTAATTGGTGCTGCGCAAGCAGTGATCGCCGACACTCAACAAGCAATTGGCGTCCGGCGGCAGATAGATGCGCGTGATGGCGGCGCTTTTGTTGGTGACGACATCGAGAAACCCTGGATCCTGATGGGTGAAACCGTTATGGTCCTGCCGCCAGACCAGCGAAGTAATCAGGATGTTCAGCGACGAGATGGGAGCACGCCATTTAACTTCGGACTTGCATTTCTCCAGCCACTTGGCATGTTGATTGAACATGGAGTCGATGACGTGGACAAACGCCTCGTAGCTGGCAAAAAGACCGTGCCGTCCGGTCAGGACGTATCCCTCGAACCATCCCTCCAGCGTGTGCTCGCTCAGCATCTCCATGACCCGGCCATCGGTTGAAAGCTCGCCGCCATCCGAATCCTCCGGCTTGAATTCCGCCAGCCAGGTTTTCTTGCTGGCCTCGTAGATCGCCTGCAACTTGTTGGAGGCGGTTTCGTCCGGGCCGAAGACGCGAAAACTCTGCATGTTCCTGCGCATGGTTTCCGTCAGGAAATGCGCCAGGACTTCTGTGGGTCCAACTTCGGTTGTACCCGGCTTTGTTACCGGAAACGCGAAGTCTCGAAACTCCGGCAGCCGTAACGCCTTGCGCAGCACACCACCGTTGGCATGGGGATTGGCGCTGAGGCGGCGATTGCCTTTGGGCGGCAACTCCTTCAATTCCGGTATCAACGCGCCGGCTGCATCGAACAATTCCTCCGGCTTGTAGCTTTTCATCCACTCTTCCAGCAGCCGCATGTGCGCCGGATTGGTGGTCGCGTCCAGAATTGGAATCTGATGGGCGCGCCAGAATCCCTCTACCTTGTGCCCGTCCAACTCCTTCGGTCCTGTCCACCCCTTTGGGGTTCGTAGAATCACCATCGGCCACCTGGGCCGGTCGGCGGTGTTCGTGCTGCGCGCATGTTCCTGGATGGCGCGAATCTCTTGAACGCAATGCTCCAGTGTGGCGGCCATCTGCTGGTGCATGGTGTGAGGATCGTCGCCTTCAACGACATACGGCGTCCATCCATAGCCGCGAAACAACTGCTCCAGTTCCTCGGAAGAAATGCGCGCCAGAATCGTCGGATTGGCGATCTTGTATCCATTTAAGTGCAGGATGGGAAGCACCGCGCCGTCGCGAACGGGATTGAGAAATTTATTCGAGTGCCACGAGGTCGCCAGTGGGCCGGTTTCCGCTTCGCCGTCTCCGACAACGACGGTGACAATCAGGCTGGGATTGTCGAACGCCGCTCCAAACGCGTGCGAGATGCTATAGCCCAGCTCGCCGCCCTCATGGATCGAGCCGGGTGTTTCCGGAGTGCAATGGCTTCCAATTCCCCCGGGGAAAGAAAATTGCTTGAAAAATTTCAGCAGCCCTTCTTCATCCTGGCTCTTGTCTGGATACACCTCGGTGTATGTGCCTTCGAGATAAGCATTGGAAAGAGTGGCAGGGGCACCGTGGCCGGGCCCCGAAATATAGATCATGTCCAGGTCGTATTTCTTGATGAGTCGGTTCAGATGGACCCAGGTAAATGTCTGGCCGGGGTCCGATCCCCAATGACCGAGCAGGCGCTGTTTGATGTGCTCCGGCAGCAGCGGCTGTTTCAGCAGCGGGTTCTCCTGCAGATAGAGCATCCCCACGCAGAGATAATTGCAGGCGCGCCAGTAAGCATCCATCTTGCGCAGTTCCTCTGCCGCAAGCGGCTTGCGGGAACTGATTTTGGCGAAGGTAGAGATTGAACGGCGGGCGGAAGCGGTGCGGCTGTCAGAACTCACGGAATCTCCTCATTTGGCGTTGCACATACTTATGATGACGATTTCCAGCAGGCGAGGTCACCATGAACGCAGAGATTGACGGCAACTTCACATGGCTGCAGCCGGCTCATCGCCGTTCAATCGCCATGGGATTCCGCAGTTGGAACCCATGATGAAAGCGCCGCAATGACGGCCCCGCTCATATTGTGGGCGTATTGCAACAACGCCCAGTGATTCAGTAGCAGATTCCAGAAGCTGGTCACTTCATAGGAGCCGTTGGCCAGCACGCGATAGGCAACAGGATGCTGCATGCAGGCATCGGTGACGATGATGAAAAATCCTGATATCCACGAACCGAGGAAGACCAGGAAGGCCGCCGAACAGCGGTGACGACTGTCACAGATGTGTCGATCATTGAAAAACCGGGGCGGGCTATACGAGGAGTTCGAGCGCGGCCCTGCGAAGGATGGTCAGCGACGTTCCCTTGATGGAAATGATCTCTTTCCGCTTCAATTCACTTAGGACGCGTGTGATCGATTCGCGCGTCGTGCCCAGCATGGTGGCCAGTTCTTCGTGCGTCAGCGACATGGTGAAGCGGGGCTTTGCGTCCCGAACGCCGGATGCCATCTCCAGCAGGAGCCTGGCGACCCTTCCGGCGATCGACATGGAAAGCGCGAGGCGGGTAGCGTCGCCCAATGCATCGCGATACTCCTTGTTGATCATTTTCGTCGCGTGCATACTGCCTTCCAGGTGGTGTTCGATGAAGTGGAGAAAGTCCTGGCGCTGGAAAGACTTCACCTGCACCGGCTCAATGGCCTGCGCAGTGATCTCGTACGATGTACCGGAGATGGCAGCGCTCAAGCCCAGCACGTCCCCCGGCTTGGCGATTCGCACCAGCAGAGTTTTTCCATCTTTTGAGGAGGTGGTCAGCTTCACATGGCCGCCGCACAATATGTAAACGCTGCGAGCAGTCTGCGCTTCAAAAAACAGTGTGCTGCCCGCGGGCACGGTCATCTGCATGCCGAGAGATTCAAATTCCACCAGCGCCTGCGGAGACAGATTGCAGAACCAGTCGGCGTGCCTTTCCCTGCATGTAAAGCAGCCTTCGTTTTCTATCCGGTTCGCACAGTTGTCCGTCATGGTCGCACCCTGCACTTTCAGCATAGACTAGTATTCTGTTCCCAGCCTCAATCGTTTGTGACGCAGGTCACAGATGTCACTTGGAGATTCCTCTACAGTCAAGTTGGAAGGTGAGGATGTCCCCAGTATCCGAGACCGAACTTCTGCAGCATCCCCTACCCGGCGATTCGTCCGGCCTGCCGCCGATCGACGACCGCAAAAGCCCCAGCCCAACTGCTCGCCGACCTGTAAAGAAGCTGATTCGGCGCCAGTTTCAAGACCGTTCTCAGTGGTTTCGCCACGGCGTTCAGGCCGCATTTGCGATGCTGAACCTCTGGCTGGGGATTCAGTTCATTCTGTGGGCGCGCTACTACGAATCCGCAGGGCGAACATTGTACGTAAGCCGGCCTGCTGGCGTAGAAGGCTGGTTACCCATTGCCGGAATGATGAATACGAAATTCCTGGTTGAAACGCGCAGCATTCCACAGATTCATCCGGCCGCGATGTTTCTGTTCCTCGCGTTTCTTCTCTCCAGCCTGCTGTTGAAAAAAGCCTTTTGCTCCTGGCTTTGTCCCATTGGAACGTTATCGGAGCTGTTATGGAACACGGGCCAGAAGCTCCTGGGCAAAAACGTCCAGCTTCCCAAATGGCTCGATGTACCGCTACGCAGCTTGAAATACGTTCTGCTCGGCTTTTTTGCGTATGTGATTGGGACCATGTCGGCCGCGGCGCTCGCCGACTTTCTGCACTCCCCCTACGGCCTGGTTGCGGATGTCAAAATGCTGAATTTCTTCCGCAATCTGGGCGAAACCGGGATGATTGTCATCGCGCTGCTTCTCGCGCTCTCTCTATTGATACGAAATTTCTGGTGCCGCTACTTGTGTCCATACGGCGCGCTGATGGGACTGGCCTCGCTCCTCAGTCCGACGAAAATTCGTCGCGATGCGGCCGCATGTATCGACTGCGGCAAGTGTGCCCGCGCCTGCCCGGCCAATCTGAATGTCGACCGGCTGGTGCAGGTCCGCTCCGCGGAATGTGCGGCCTGTATGGAATGCATTGCCGCGTGCCCGGCACAGAATGCGTTGCAGTTTTCTCTGCCACCGCGTCGCGCAGTGGAGACGAAAGACCGCTGGCGCAACCTCGTCCTCACCCCCATGACGGTGACGATTGTTCTGGCCTGCATGTTTTTCGGTTTCGTCGGCTATGCCAAGGCGACCGGCCACTGGAAAACAAACCTGCCACGGTCGCTTTATCTGGAACTGGTGCCGAACGCAAACAATCTCTCCCATCCAGGAATGTGACGAACCATCGCTGAATGCCGCGCCTCAGTGCGGATCAGATGCCTTCGCCCATGCTGACGTAGTCCGAACGCGGATATTGCTGGCTGCGGTAGCGCTCACGCTCTTCTTCTTCCACCGCGAGCGCGCTCTCCGGCTCCGCCAGGCGCGACTGCTGCAGTTCGCCATCCAGCCGCTCGACGCGGGCCTTCAGACGCTTCACCTCGTCACACAGCGCGACGATGACATCGGAAAGAGGATCGTTGATTTCGCGGGGATCGGTGATCAGCACGCGTTTGCCGCCCTGGTACACGATGTGCGCTGGAACGCCCACCACGGTCGAGTCCGGTGGCACGTCGCGCAGCACCACGGAGCCGGCGCCGACGCGAGAATGTTCTCCAATCGTGATATTGCCCAGAATGTTGGCATTGTTGCCGACGAAGACGCCATCGCGCAGGGTGGGATGGCGTTTGCCGCTGCCCTTTCCCGTGCCGCCGAGCGTCACGCCTTGGTACAGCGTCACGTCATTGCCAATGATCGCGGTTTGGCCGATGACCACGCCGATTCCGTGATCGATAAACAATCGCCGACCGATCTGCGCCTCTGGATGGATTTCAATCCCCGTCCAGAAGCGCGTGATTTGCGACAATACACGCGCCAGCAGCTTCAAGTTCCTCGACCAAAGCCAATGATGAATGCGGTGGGCCCACACCGCGTGCAGGCCCGGATAGCAGAGCAGCACCATGGCCTTCGATGTGGCCGCGGGGTCGCGCTCGAACACGCATCGGATATCTTCGCGAATCAGTCGAACCAGGTTCATAGAAGCGGTCTCATCTATGCTTTTGCCGCTTCAGCGAGCGACCTGAGACCCGCTTTGGAGCGGGCCTCATACTCCTTCATAACGATCTATTTCAGGCTTATGAGAGCGCTTCATACCGTCACGGCGGACGTCTTCGTCTCCATGGCCTCTTTGCGGAACTCATCGAACAGGACCGTGGAAAGATACCGCTCGCCCGCGCTGGGAATGATCACGACGATCAGCTTGCCGGCGTGTTTCGGGTTGCGCGCCAACTGCAGCGCGGCATGGACCGCCGCCCCTGAAGAGATGCCGACCAGCAGGCCCTCCTCTTTCGGCAGCCGCCGCGCCATGGCGATGGCATCGTCGTTCGTCACGGCGACGATCTCGTCGATCAACTCCGTCTTCAGTATCTTGGGCACGAACCCGGCGCCGAGCCCCTGAATCTTGTGCGGACCCGGTTTGCCGCCGGAGAGCACGGCGCTGTCGGCCGGTTCCACCGCAACCGACCAAAAACCGGGCTTTCTGGCCTTGATGTACTCGCTCACTCCGGTCAGCGTGCCGCCTGTGCCAATGCCCGACACCAGAATGTCCGCCTTGCCGTCGGTATCGTTCCAGATCTCCGGTCCAGTGGTGTCCAGGTGAATCTTCGGGTTGGCCGGGTTGTTGAACTGCTGCAACATGTAGCCATTGGGCGTCTCGCGCAGCAACTCCTCCGCCTTGACGATCGATCCCTTCACGCCATTGGGACCCGGCGTCAGCACAATTTTGGCCCCAAAGGCCAGCAACAGGATGCGGCGTTCGAGGCTCATCGTTTCCGGCATGGTCAGAATAATGTCGTAACCCTTCACCGCCGCCACAAAAGCCAGGGCAATGCCGGTGTTGCCGCTGGTCGGCTCAATCAGCACGGTTTTGCCAGGCATGATCTTGCCTTCGCGTTCGGCGGCCTCAATCATGGCCATGCCAATGCGGTCTTTCACGCTGCTCAGCGGGTTGGCGCTTTCCAGCTTCGCCACGACCCTCGCCTGGCAACCCTTCGTCACGCGATGCAATTCCACCAGTGGAGTACGTCCAATCAGGTCTGTTACGCTTGCGGCAATATTCATGGATAGGTCCTTTCTAGAATCCCAGATACCGAAAGCATACCGTCTTTTGCCTTCTTTAAGAACGGCCTGTCCTGTTTATTTTATCTGCTTTATCTACGAGAGCTTGCTCGGCTGTGATCTCCCAACTCCCTTCGTCGACAAATCCTATGTCCGCAAAGGGATGGCCTGTCACCAGCCCCAGAAGAAACCAGCAGAAGACAACCATCCCAAAGGCAAACAGAGTATCGCCCGGAATCCGCATCCAGCGCAATCCAAAGATAGTTATAGGAGTTCAAGCAGCACCTCATGTAGGCAGTGGAGAATGAATTTCAGGGCGAAGATGGGCGGGTGGGTGCAGCAGCGTTGCCGCGATGTTGACGGCGAACAGGACAACCGCGGTCAACTCCACAAATGCGGAAAACGGCAGCAGTTTCCAGGCGAAATTCCAATAGCTCTCATAGGCCAGCGGTTCCAGCGTGACGCGCAGGAAACAGCCGACATGCAACAGCAGCAGCGACCAGAACATCAGTCGCGTGCTCCATAGTACGCGCATACCGCAGAAGGCAGGCAGAACTCGCTGGCCAATGACGAAGACCATGCCTGCGATGAAGCCCACGGTGAGTGCGTGGCGGCTGGCTCCCCAAATGCCGCCGGCATGATCGTAGCGCACCGCGAGCGCATCCAGCACGCACGACACTACAAGCCAGACATACGCAATGCGGATGAACAGCGGAAATGTCCTGTGGACATGCAGCAGTTTTGCTGGCTGGACGGCTGGCTCCCACACATGCAGCGCATCGATCGCTAACAAAGCTGCCAACAGAAATAGGACGGCAGCGATGGGCAGCCATTGCAGGAAGACCGCGGCTATGCTCGCCACGCTGAGCCCATACGCCATCAGCAGACGAGTACCGTCAGGCCTTTCGAAGCCAGCGAACACCGGCAGCCAGCGCGCATTGAAGCCCCAAATCGTAGGTACCAGCACGCCCCAGACCGCCAGTACCACAAGCTGCTGATCGAAAACATGCGGCAGCGCGGGCAAAGTTCCATAGAGCGCCAGCCGGACCAAGGCGGCACTATTCACCGTCACCGCAACCAGAAACGCAATGGTTGCTGCAATCACAATCACCATCCAGGTTTCCGTGGGGTGCGTCGGGTCCGCCGGACGATGACGCCGCACCGAGCGATAGAACAGCAGGATGGCAATCAGTTGCAGCACGCCGGAAAGCGGTAGCAGGATTCTCCAGTGCCAGCCTGTAACGCCGCCGGTCCAGCGCATCGCAATCCCCAGTGCCCACAGCGCCCACGAAGTCCATGCCGCGCGCACCGGAAAGCTCAGCGTACTCTGCATTTTGGTCAGGGAATAGAATCCAATCCCCAGAATGAACGAGCCGATCCAGCCGAAAATTTGTGCCTGACCGTGCGCCTGCAACCATGCGGGAGACAGACTGCTGAGCGTGTGTTGCTGGGAGATGCCGATCAGGTTCCACACCCCCAGAAACGTCCCCGGCAGCAGCATAAACAACATGCCGCTTGCGATGAAGGCAGTCACCAGCCGCTGGCTGTGCCGCTCCATCGATACCCGCGCCGCATTCCACGGTTGCTCCGGCGAAGGAAGCGGCGCACTCACGCCGTCCCCTTCGCTTGCGCCAAAGCGCGCGGGAACAGGATGTTGTTTTCCAGATGAATATGCTGGTGCAGGTCCTGCTCCAGGTCTTCGAGGGCGCGATAGAGGGCGCGCCAGGTGGGGCAGGCTGCCGTCGGCGGTGTGTAGTCGTTGGTCAGACTGCGCAGCTCACGAAGCTCTTCGCCGGCCTGGTTGTGGTCCGCCATCATGCGCGCGATGGGCTGCTCCACGCTGCCGAACATGGGTGGTAAGGCCGCTTGCTGACCACCCTCTAACTTGCCGATATAAGGAAACAGGATGCTTTCCTCGCAAATAAAGTGGTGCGTCAGTTCGGCGCTGACCACGGCGAAAATCTTGGCGATCTGCGGGACTTCCGTATGATCGGCCCCGTGGCGCGCCTCTACCTTCGCCATCAGGCCGGCAATCAGATGGATCTGCTCCCGCGTAAAGGCATGATGCCTGCTGACGATGTAGTCGGCCAGATCTTTCAATGGGGCTTTCTGCCATTGGACTTCCGGCGTGCTTGTTTTCCGTTGTTGCAATTCCAACTCTTTCAGCACGGGATCGACATCGACATCCCGCCGCGTGCAGGCTTCTGCCAATGTATGCTTTCCGCCGCAGCAAAAATCGATGCCGAAACGCTCCAGTACCGGGATCGAGGTTGGATATTCCACAGCAATGTCGCAAACTTGTGTTTCCGTTGTGATGATCATGATTGAATCTCCTACCCCGACAGTAGTGACCGGGCGCACCCAACACAGTGACTTAAATCACCCAGCTGTTGCAGATGACTTTCTGCCGGAATGCAACCGTCGATTGCCAAACTGGAGACACATGCGGCAAGATTGCGTCATGTCCCTCCAGCGTCGCATGGATGTGCTGGCCAAGTCCGCCTGGTTCGAAAACCTTCCTGCGAAGGCCTTGGCGGAACTGGCGGCGCAAGGCCGGGAACGCAAGTTGCCTCAGGGACAGATCCTGTTTACCGCCAACGAACCGGCGGAGGGGATGTATGTGGTGCTCTCCGGTTCCGTGCGCGCCTTTCGTGAAAACATCGATGGACGCGAGCAGACGATCCATGTGGAGGGTGTGGGCGGCATTCTCGCCGAGGTGCCCGTCTTCGACGGCGGCGCCTATCCTTCCACCACCATGGCGGAAGAAGATTCAGAGTTGCTGTTTCTGGCGAAAGAAGATGTGCGCCGTTTCCTGCTGCAACATCCAGAGGCGGCACTGACGGCGCTGGCGATCCTGGCCAAGAAGCTGCGCACGGTCGCTTCCCTGGCCGAGCAACTCTCGTTGAAAGATGTGACCCAGCGGCTGGCGACGTTGCTGCTGGAGGAAGCCCGCCGAAAAAATCCGAAACTGCTGGATGGCGTCTCCTTTTCCATGCCGCTGTCGCACGCGCAACTCGCATCCCGGCTTGGTTCCGTACGCGAGGTGGTCACACGCAGCCTGCAGAAGCTGGTGCAGCAGGAAGTCGTGGCCATTCATGGTCATCGCGTCGTGATCCTGGACCTAAAGGCGCTCCGCGCACAGACCGATCCGCATTCCAAAGCCTCGCCGGCGAGCGCCGCCCGGCGCTAGGTCCAATAGAATCTCAAAGCGTATCGATGTGCCTCCAGGACACTTGCCAGTGCCCGGAATTGTCATGCCACAGTACTGTGATGTACGTCACCGAGGAATGTGCGCGGGAGTGAGACTGTATTCCTGAGTGGCTGTCTTCGGAGGTTGGGTGTGACCTATCTCGACGCTGGGCATATCGAGGCCCTTTCCCCGGAAGCTTTTCGTGCGCGGCACCCCTATCCGTGGGTCAGCATTCCAGGGACGCTGACGAACGAGGGTTTTGAGCGTTTGCGCAACGCCATGCCGGACGTGGAGAAGTTCGATCGCAAGGTCGGGGTCAAACGAGGATATGGGCAAGCCCCGCACGACCGCTACATTTTGCATTACAGACCGGGCACTGAGTTGCCGGAACCGTGGCGGGAATTCGTCGCGGAACTGGAGGGCGACTCCTATCGGTCCTTGCTGCGCAGGATGCTGGGACCGCAAAAGCTCATCCTCACGATGGAGTGGTATTACGCCTGGCAAGGGTGTTCGGTTTCTCCCCACTGCGATGCCCGGCGCAAGCTGGCAACGCATATTTTTTACTTCAACACGGAAGAGGATTGGGAAACAAACTGGGGTGGTCAGATTCTGATGCTGGACGACGAAGGCCGCTTCAAGCCGCATTCCGCCCCGGCGTTCGACGATCTGAAAGTCGCCGCTGCCCTGGTGCCGCGCGGCAATGAGAGCCTGTTGTTTCAGCGCACGGAACACTCCTGGCACGGCGTGCGGCCACTTGAGTGTCCATCCGGCAGATTGCGGAAACTGTTTATCGTCACCGTCAACGTACCCACGTTCCAGGTATGGTGGCGGCGCGTTCGCGGCAAAGATCCAGACGGGTATCGTATCCGCGCCGCATAAGCAACAAGGCAGCGGGTGCCGTCCACTCGCCGCGTCAGGTAGAAAAAAACTCCATCGATGGCCTTACGTCCGCCGATGAACTCTGGAATTCAAATCGAAGAAGGTGGTACTGCATGTCTCCAACAGAAACGATCGTTGCCTCTACCGAAACCCATACTCCGGTCTCAAAAAAAGCCATTACCGAACCGCGGGTGCTGAACGAGGCCTATGGGTACGCCAAACCGTCATCCTTTTCACGTGGTCTGCGGCTGGACATTAAAGGCGTCACCATTCTGATGATCTCCGGCACTGCCAGCATCGACGAACATGGCAAAACCGTCCACGTGGGAGATTTTGGCGCACAAATGGCAAGGACGCTGCATAACATTACCGGTCTGCTGGCCGCGGAAGGCGCCACTTGGAAGGATGTTGTCCGGACGACCTGCTATCTGCGCGACATTGAGCGCGACTACGACCAGTTCAACCAGATACGGACACAGTTCTTTCGGGAACAGGGGCTGAACCCATTGCCGGCCTCCACCGGGATTCAGGCAATTCTTTGCCGCCCGGACCTGCTGATTGAAATTGAAGCCATGGCGATGTTCGAGAGCGATCGCGGGAGCAAATGACCGGCGGCGGTATGCGGTTTTCGACCAGCTACCCGGTAAACTTCACCGATAAGACAATATGGCGCGGTCAAGATCGGCAAGCAGATCTTCCTCATCCTCAATACCGACAGAAATGCGCACTAGGTCCTTCGGCAGGTCGCGTTGCGCCAGCAATTCCACGGGAACGCTGGCGTGCGACATATTTCCCGGCACGCTGATCGAAGAGTTGACGCTGCCGAAACTGACCGTGATGCGGAACAGCTTCGTCCTTTCCGCAATGGCCTTCGATAACGCGACAGAACCTGTCGTGAAGCTGAGCACTGCGCCCGCGCCGCGCGCCTGAGAACGGTGCAGCTCATAGCCGGGATCGCTTTTCAGCCCGGGATAGAAGACGCGTTGCATCGCTTTGTGTTGGCCCAGATATTCCGCGACGGCCTGCGCATTGCGTTGCTGACAATCCAGGCGCAGCTTCAATGTCTTCATGCCGCGCAGCAGTAGATAGCAGTCGAACGGCGCCAGCGCATTGCCCTCCGCGTTCTGCACAAAATAAATTTGTTCGGCAAGTGTCTTGTCCTTGACCACGATGGTTCCAGCCGTCACGTCGTGGTGGCCGCCAAGAAATTTTGTCCCAGAGTGGAGGGCGACATCCGCTCCCATATCAAGCGGGTTCTGCAAATACGGCGACATGCTGCTGTTGTCCACGCAAAACAGGGCGCCGTGAGCATGCGCCATGGCAGCAAGTTTGCGCAGATCGACCACCCGCAGCAATGGATTGGTCGGCGACTCAACGTAAATCAATTTTGTCTTGGGAGTAATCTGTCGCTCGAAATTCTCAAGGTCGCATGCGTCCGCGTATTTCGCGGAGATGCCGGTGCGCTTCAGCACCTTCGTGAATAGTCGGCAGGTGCCGCCGTACAAATCGTTGTCGGCGAGAATCTCTTCGCCGTTCTGCAGCAACTTGGTCGCGGTGCTGATAGCGGCCATGCCGCTGGAGAAGCAATATCCGTGGGTCCCGTTTTCCAGCGATGCAATCTGCTTTTCGACCACCGCGCGAGTCGGATTGCCACTGCGGGAATAATCGTATTCGCCAAACTGGTCGGCAAATTCCTGCTCAAACGTTGCGGTCTGATAGATCGGAGTGGAGATCGGGCGGAAGCGATCTCCTGGAGCGGGATCGAAACTTACCAGGCGGCTAGCGATTTTCATGGCCAACCTCTTTTTCCTGGACATTGCATCCAGCCGCTGCGAATGCCAGTTCCAGATCGCGGATGATGTCTTGCGGAGCTTCCAGTCCGACTGAAAGTCGAACCAAACCGTCCGCAATGCCAAGGCTGTGCCGCAACTCCGGACCAAGGTCTGCGTGGGTCGTCGAAGCCGGATGCGTGATCAGGGTTTCCAATCCTCCCAGACTTTCCGCGCGCGAGCAAAGCTGCACGCTGTTCAACATGCGGATGGTTGCGTCGTAGCCGGCTTTCAACTCGAAGGCGATCATGCCGCCGGCCGCGCCCTGCTGTTTTTCCGCTAAGGCTTTTTGCGAACACGAAGCGAGTCCCGGAAAATAAACCCGCGCAACCGCCGGATTGCTCTCCAGCCATTCCGCGATGACCTGCGCGTTCTCGCAATGGAGCCTCAACCGTGCCGGCAGCGTCTTCATCCCTTGCAATGTGAGCCACGCCTCGAATGGTGCCTGCGTGGTGCCGATGGTTTTGCGAATCAAACGGAATCGCTCCAGCAGCTTTTCATCCCGCGTGGCCAACGAGCCGCCCACGGTTGCATTGTGGCCGTCGATATATTTTGTCGTCGATAACAGGGAAATGTCCGCGCCTAGTTGCAGAACATTCTGCAAAATCGGTGTAAGAAACGTATTGTCGACTGCCAGCAAAATGGAATGACGTTGGGTGATCTCCGCAACCGCGGCAATGTCCGTCAGCTTCAGCGTCGGATTGCCCGGCGTCTCCAGGAAAACGATGCGGGTCGCGGGAGTGATGGCAGCTTCAATGTTGGCCCGATCGGACGTATCCACGAACGAAGCGGTGATGCCGAGATGGTCCAGCACTTCGCGGAACAGGCGCATGGTGCCCCCATACACGACATCGGTCAGCACCGCGTGATCGCCCGCTTTCAGCACCGAGAGAAACAGCGTAGTCACCGCGGCCATGCCAGTCCGAAAGCAAACAGCCGGCGGCGTACCTTCCAGCGCTCCAATTGCTTTTTCCAGCGCGTCCACGGTAGGGTTGGACACGCGTGAGTAGCTAAAGCCTTTGTCGACGCCGACCGCATCGTGAACAAACGTACTGGTCTGGTAGAGAGGAAACAGGATCGAGCTGGCGTGGGAATCCAGCGATCGTCCGCCATGAATCGCGACGGTAGAAATGTCAAAATCTGGTGAGCTCAAAACGCAATCTCCATTAAGGCTATGCAATGGTTCCTGGGAGAAACTGGCCGTGGCGGGAACTCCCCAGGCGGCTGCCAGAATGAAGATTGAGCGTAATAACTCAGACTCCAGAAGCTGGCCTGCGACCGCCTGGGGCGGGCATGGCCATATACATTCGAGAAAGTAGAATCGTCGTCACTCGGCAGAACTCCACTACCAAAGAAGTTGCTAAATTGTAGCATAGGAAGAACGTGTTTCCGATGGCCGAACTCCACGTCCGATCGGAAGAATTGCAGGGAAAATGCTGCTCAAGATCGTTCAAGTTGGACATCCCGTGTTGCGGCAAACACCGCGCGCGATCGCGCCGAAAGACATTCGCAGCCCCGCGATCCAGGACTTGATTGAGCATATGCGCGAGACGCTGCGAGACGCGCCTGGAGTTGGATTGGCAGCGCCGCAGATTGGTCAGTCCCTGTACCTGGCCGTGATTGAAGATCGGGCGGAATATCACAAAACGGCGACGGAAGCCGAGCTGAAGGAAAGAGAACGCATTCCCGTCGACTTCCACGTGCTGATCAATCCGCAGATTGAACTGCTTTCGGATTCGCAGGTTTCCTTTTTTGAAGGCTGCCTCAGCCTGCCGGGATTTATGGCGGAGGTCCCACGGTCGCGCTCGGTTCGCGTCACCTGTCTCGATCACCATGGCAAGCCCCGAGTCATCGAAGCGAAGGGATGGTATGCGCGCATTCTGCAGCATGAGATCGACCATCTGCATGGAAAAATCTACATCGATCGCATGCACACCAAGACGTTTTCGACGCTCGAAAACTATCAGCGCCACTGGAAAAATCGCGTATCTGGAGACTGATACACTTCAAACCTGACGACGCTGAATTACCGTTGCTGAGAGAAATGCGGTTGCGCAAAAAGAGTTTCTTCGCAACAGTTTTTCGTCTGTAGGAATCGACAAGAGCACCGCTGGTGTAGTGGCTAACGCGCCGGTCTGCATTAAAAAGACACACGAATTAATCGACACATTGTGATGCGGCTCGCTATTCGTGGAAGATCATCCCGCAAAGGCGGAACAGGCCGAGCGAGTATGCGATGGCCACGTCAAAGGGCGTCGTAGTCGGAGTGTTCGAGGCAGACGAATGGCCTCCGCCAGTAAGGTCCATTTCCATGAAATCCCACCCAGACATGCCAATTGGCACAAGCAAGGAAAGCGCTTCGGCTTTGTAGGGCATTCAGCCTCGAAAAACATTGAGAAACTCTACCTCGGTAAGGGCTTCCCGCAAGTCTTGCGGATTCAGAGGAAACCCAATTCGATACGCCAACTTTTAGAAAGTGTGGGTAGCGCCTGTGTGCTTTTCGCCGGCCCACGTTCCGATATGGAGTGCCCCTGTCAACTCCTGCAAACAGCCGAAGAGGTTTATTTGCGTCGGCCCTGCTCGCGCTGCCATTCTCGATAAACTTCGCTTTTCGACACTCCGCGATCGCGGGCGACACGTTTCAGAGCAGCTTGCTCGTCCAACCCTTGTGCCAGATACACGGCCATGGCGGCGCGAAGATCGCTCTCGGGCGCTGCTCCGGCGGCTGCGAATTCAGCCGGATTGGCCCCGGCAATCAGCAGTGTTATTTCGCCGCGCAACAAATCTCGGCTTGCGCAACTGGCCTCCAACTCCCGCAGCGTGCCCCGCAAAAATTCCTCATGGATCTTGGTGATCTCGCGAGCCAGCACCGCCCTGCGCTCCGGTCCGAAAATCAGCCGCGCGTCCCGTAGCGATTCCACTACCCGGTGCGGAGCTTCGTAGAAAATCAGTGTCGCTCGCTCGGCGCGAAGTGTTTCAAAGAAACTGCGACGTTCTCCGGTGCGTGGGGGCGAAAATCCAACAAACCGAAACGATGTTGTGTCGAGGCCCGATGCTGCCAACGCCGATACCACGGCGGACGCGCCGGGAATCGGAGTCACCGGAACGCCGGCGGCCACCGCCCGCGCCACCAGAAACTCTCCCGGATCGGAAATTCCCGGCATCCCCGCATCTGTGACCAATGCAATACGCGCTCCGCTCTTCAATTCTGCGATCAATTCTTGCGCGCGCCGGCGTTCGTTGTGGGAGTGGCAACTCACCGTCGGCACGGCAATGCCAAAATGCGACAGCAATTTCCGCGTCTGGCGCGTGTCTTCGCAGGCAATCCGGTCGACGCTGCGCAAAACGCGCAACGCCCGCAGGGTAATGTCTTCCAGGTTTCCAATCGGCGTCGCGACAATGTAGAGCCCCGCAGGAAGCGGCTTTGCCTCCTCCGTTGCCGCTGTCGAGGATGGTTCCTCTGCGCCCTGCTCGCCTCTTGCCATTAGGATTTCAAGAGGACTGCTGCTGCAGTCGTCGGCTTTCCGCCAGCAATCCCATGCTGTGCATCAGATTCTGCAGGGTCACGATGCCGACAACCTGCTCGCCGTCGACCACGGGGACCAGCGAAAGCCCGCGTCCCGCATTGATGCGACGAAAGGTGGTTCCGAGCGAATCTTCCGGCTGCGCCACCTGGAAACCTCGCGACATGATGGACTGAACATAGCCATTGCCGTCGATCTGTAAGGTCTCAAGTATCCGTTGCCGCGAAACCACTCCGACCAGCAACCCGCCGCGCAGCACCGGAAAGTCGTCCTGCAGATTGTGGATGGATTTGAAGATCGCATCCTCCAGCGTGTCGGAGGCCGAAAGGCACGCAAAATCCGTCAACATAATATCGCGCATCCGCACCGTATCGACGACAGATTGAAAGACCAGGCCCTGGTCTTCCAACTGCGCGCCCACAAAGATGAAAAAGCCCGCCAGCAGCAGCCACGGACTTTGCATGACCACGCCTGCGACGAACAATGCCAGCGCAATCGCCTGGCCCACACCGGAGGCGGCGCGGGTGCCTTTGAGCGCTCCCTGAGAACGCGAAAAATTGCCGCGCATCAACCTTCCCGCGTCCAGCGGATAGGCGGGCAACAGATTCACCACAGCGAGGAAGATGTTCAGCCAGAAAGCGCTCCGCAGCAGATGGTCGGCGCCGACCCATGGTTTCGCCAGCACCGAGATGCTGGGAGAAACACCCACAATGAAACCCAGCAAGACGAACGCTGCCACAAAATTCGTGATTGGCCCAGCCATTGCCAGCGCAAGCTGGGCGCTTCCTTCTGAGGCCTGCTCTGCCGACTCTGGGGTTGCGTAGGAAGGCAAGCCGCCGATCGGCAGCAGTAGCAGGCCGCGCATGTCCAGTCCGTGGTAAACACAGACAATGGCGCGCGCCAGTTCGCGCAATCCAACAATCCACAGTAGCAACAGCCACAGCGAGAAGCCGCGAATTGCAGCCATACCGCTCATCCCCGTGTACAACAAGGAGAGGCCCAGCAGCAACGCGAAGAAAAAGTGCAGGCGAATCTCCACGCCCAACAAACGCCCCATCGGGATGGACCAACCGCGCATGTCGAAGCCTCTCCAGTATTGTAGATGCAGTTGCCTTGCGCGTTCCGAGACAAAGGAAGCATGGAAGAAAAAAATGCGCCGGCGTGGTGGGCAAAATCCGTTCTGCGCCAGAAATAATGGGCTGGGTCGCCGAAATATATGCGCGTGATTGCAGGCAAATTCCGTTCGCAGCCGCTCGACTCCCCAAAAGGGAGAAACACTCGCCCCACCAGCGATCGGCTGCGCGAAACGCTGTTCAACGTGATCGCTCCCCACATTCAGGATGCCGTCTTCGCGGACTTGTTTGCCGGCACCGGGGCGGTTGGAATCGAGGCTTTGAGCCGCGGAGCTCGCCGGGTGTACTTCGCGGAAAACGCCAAAGTGCCGCTTGAAATCTTGCACAGCAACCTCGACCGGCTTCACATTCGCGAGCAGGCGACTGTCGACCCCGCAGGCACAATGCCTCTCCTTCGGAAGCTGTTGCGACAGAAAATCAACCTGGATCTGGTGTTTCTTGATCCACCCTATCAAGACCGGCTAGCGTATGAGACAGTTCTTCGGTTTCTCGCAGAGCACCCAATTCTCCCTGCCGACGCCCTTGCGATCGTGGAACATTCTCGACGTTTCTGCCTGCCGGAGGTTGGCTCAAAGCTACTGCCCTATCGCGTCATCGAACAAGGCGAAGCGGCCCTAACCTTCTTTCGTTGCAATACAAACGCTGAATCTCGCCGCAGTTTTGGGGGCGATTGAAGGACTTTCGTTCGGTCCCGTGTTCTTATTCTGGAACCTGTCAATTACTTGGGTTACCCTGACATAACCAAAGTGCGGTGACCGAATTCCTTGTTATGGTGTAAATAGCCCGCTACATTAGGTTCACTCCAACGAAACGTTGGCCGAGGCTAGATGGCGAGGATCGATCAGATGAAAATTCACTTTCTGCGCAGGATGGCGGTTTCGGCGGTTCCGTTCTTATGCGCTGTATCCATGGCGGCAACCCAGGCGACTGCCCAGCAGGCCCGTGGGTGGTCGACGGGGCATCTCCAGACCGTCGTCTTCGACGGTTCTACGCAGGCCGGGTGGTATTCGTTCCCCGGTCAGAGACCCAAACTCCGCTTCAAGGGCAATCAAGTGCGAATCAAATCGCGCAAACACAGCACGGTGTTGTTGAGCCGTGATGCTGACGCTTCGGGCACGACCGCCGAAGTTCTGCTGACCCGCGCGCCGATGAGCACTTCTTCCATCTCGGGTCTGGGCCTGGTCGGCGATGCGAACCATGCCGTGGTCATCGGACTCGGCGACGGCAGCATCGTCCTTTGGCAGTTGGGACCGAATTCTGCCACTGTCCTGGCCCGTCAGCTCGTCAATACCGACTCCCGGTTCGAATTTCGAGTGTCGGGCGGCGATGCGGCCGACGTACGCTTCTTCTGGCGCCATCAAGGAGACAGCGCATGGCACCCCCTGGGGAATTCCACGGCGAATCGGGTGTTGACCAACTGGCAGGAACCGCTGCGCTTCGGACTGCTTTTGGATGGTCCGCAGGGTAGCGAAGTGGTCTTCAGCAACTATCGGGCATCTCTCGCCAATGAGGCCAGCGCATCGCTGCGCGCTGGCCAGTAGTTTTCGTTTTCTGTGCGGCCCGAGCCATTTCGCGCTTGGGCCGCCTTTTTTTACTCCCGTTCCGCCCCACTCTTTCTTCCAGCGGCAGGCCCCGCGCCTCCGATATGTTGCCCTGTCGTCAGGTCAACCGTAAATGGGACCTCGGCATCGGAATCCAGGTCCCATCCGAAACCATGCAGTTGCCGATCCTCGATTCCGGTCACGTGCAACCCTTCCCACGTCAGTCGAGCTGTTTCCCATGCTTTGCCCGCAACGCCTAAGGCCCAGAAGCGGTGAAAGCCGGCGAACAGGAGAAGTTCCTGTTCCGGCGCCGCGTGGACCCAGGTGACAGGCCGGTACGGTATCTGCATCCACTGTTCTGGACTATCGGCGTCGACGATGTAGGCGTATCCCCCGGCTATCGCGCTTAGTTGCCGCGGGTTCGGACAGCTCCAGATACCATGCGGCAGAGATGGATCGGCAAACCCAAGAGCGAAGGTCGCCATCGCCGGCGCAGCCCTTGGTCCAGATCGGAGAAGAATCTGCAACGCCCCCCGCTCTACTTCCTCCACGGCCTTGGGATAGACATATTGCCGAGCGGGCGCAATCGGCGGCGACCCTTCCAGGAATTCCACTTGCCAGTTGCAGGGAAAGGTCGTGTCGAAAGTGCAGGGTCGTCCGCTCATAAGGCTTGTTTGGTCAGCCTGAATCGAGCCGCGCTCGCTTCGGCTCACAACTAGTGTAGTGTCTCGCGCACTACTAATATACACATAGTACTACAGTTGTAGATATCGATCAGGTAGGAGCTGCCGAAAGCAATCAGGCAGGGGAGATTGGCGTTTTCTGTAGTGGTAGAAGATGGCCAGGAGTTGGTGGGCCCGACGCCAGTTGGACCAGGCGAGGACGTGCTGCAGGCTGTGTTTGCCGTGCCACGGCAGACGGGTGAGCAGATGGCGCACTTCGGGTACGCTGAGGCGCACGCCGCCAGGGAGAGTTTTTTTCTCCTCTGCCGCGCTTCCAGCATCCGGCGCACCTTGCTGTCGGCGCCATAGACCTCATCGCCTGCTACCCAGCCCACCGGCGCCCCGGCGTCCAGGGCGCGCTCAATCATCTGCCGCGCCAGTTCCGCATCCCAGCTTGCACGGTCCAACAGATGCTGCATCGCGTAGGGCGACGCTTCGCCCATCCACTCGGCCATCTGCCAGCCGTTCTTCCGCTCGCATCCGCTCAACAGCCCCTGCAGATACGCCAGACTGCGCCCACGCGCCTCCGACCGCGCAAACAACCCCGCGATCAGGCCGTGCGCACGCAGCAACTCGCGCTTCCATCCTGCCAGTCGATTTTCCATCTCAGTTGCAGAGCAATCGCTTATCCAGAGCATCCACAGCATAACACTTATCTACAACTGTAGTATTAGGCGATTCCCTCGCATGTTCCTGCGCGTACTTTCGGGATGGGAACGACCCTCTGGATGATGCACAAGAACAAAAGCTCGAACTGATCTGCCAGAAGCTGCGGCTGCAACCGCGTGAGCAGTTCCTGGACATCGGATGCGGGTGGGGAAGCCTCATCCTGCACGCCGCCAGCAAGCACCGCGTCTTCGCTCAAGGAATTACGATAAGCCGGGAACAGGCGGAGGTGGCAAAGCTCCGGATTGAGCGAGACAGATTGGACCAATCGTGTGCAGTGGAGCTGCAGGACTACCGCGAGTTTAAAAAATTGACAAATTGTCGACAAGGTTGCCAGCGTCGGCATGTTCGAGCACGTCGGCCTGAAAAACCTGCCGCAATATTTCAAGATTGTGCAGCGTATTCTGAAACCTGGCGGTGTCTTTCTCAATCACGGCATTGCACGCTCTTATTCGTCTCCAACCCGAAAAAATTCTTTCATCGATCGGTATGTGTTTCCCGATGGCGAGCTCGTGCCCCTTTGCGAGGCGCTTGAGGCTGCGGAATCTCGGGGTCTGGAGGTGCGGGATGTTGAGAACCTTCGGGAACACTATGAACTCACCCTGCGCCGCTGGGTCGAGGGGCTGCGGCAAAACGCCGATACAGTCTTGCGGCATGTGCCTGAGGTCGCGTATCGCGTCTGGCTTTTGTATATGGCCGGTTCGGCGGCTGCCTTCCGCAGAGGCGACATTGGCGTGTATCAGGTCCTGCTTAGCCGCCCCGACCGAGGGGCCAGTTATCGACAACTCCGTCAAACTTTCATCGAAGCTCTTCGCATGCTAGCGACGACCCATGAGGTAATCGAGATACAGGACGTGTGCCTTGATCTGGTCATCCAGTCTGTATCGCGGCAGGTGGGCCATTCTCACCATGTGGAGGATGGCGGCTGGATTCCCGTCACTCCACTCGACGATCATATGCAACGCCGATTCCAGATTGGACGCCGATAGCTGGCCCTTCTCTGCCTCGCGATGCGCGAATTCGATTGCAATGTGCTGCGGCCAGTTTTTCAATTCAATGCGTTCCGACTTGTCCGCGCACAGCGGTTGCAGGGTGCCAATATCTTCCATGTGCGGAGATCGGGATGCAAGAATCACAGGCGTGCGTCCGTAGTGGTGGAGATCTTTAATTAAGCCCGTGACCACACGGGACGGGCCGTTGAGTTGGTCTAGCACCATCAAGAAAGGCTGTGTATCGAGAGCGCGTTGCGCAACACCCTTTAAGGAAGTCGTGGACAGCGTGTTGAAATTCGCAGGGATTCTTGCTGCTCTTGCAGTGGAGTGCAATGCGTCGACTAACGCAAGGAGAAACTCTCGCGGCGATCGGATTTGCGCTGTATAGAGTGCAAAGGGTTGGTTCTCGACGAAGCTGTGCAATAACCTCGACTTGCCTACGCCTTCGGGCCCGAACACCAGCAAGGATTTTCGTGCTTTTACCTGATTGCGAAGCCAGGTCAACTCCTCCTCGCGCGCCACACGACTCAGATATTCACTGGTGGGCTCGTGTTGCACAGAAAAAGAAGCGATCACGGCGGGACCTATTTCTGGCGAGGCTAGCTGGTTTTGTTTTCAAGATAGCGTTGATGGCTGGACCGAATGACCTCGTGCGCCGTTTCTCGATCCTTCCAGCCCAACACCTGAGTCCGCTTATGTTCCAGGTCTTTGTAAATCGAAAAGAAGTGTTCCACTTCCAGCAAAATTTGTTGCTGGATATCTTTGTAGCTTTGGATGCTACTGAACCGAGGATTGCCGGTTGCGTAGGCCAGAACCTTCTCGTCTAGTACCCCCTGATCCATCATTTGAAACAGGCCCACAGGGCGTGCGGCGAACACGCAGCCGGGAAAAGTCGGCGCGTCCCCCAGAATTAAAATATCGAGGGGGTCGCCATCCTCGGCAAGGGTCTGTGGAATGAAGCCGTAGTCTCCTGGATAGTGGACGGGCGAATGTAGATTTCGATCCAGCCGGAAGACGTGCAGCGTCTTGTCGTATTCATATTTGTTGACGCCATCGAGAGGAATCTCAACGACTGCGGTGACGATGTCTGGGACCTTATCGCCAATGGGAAGATCAAGATAGTCCATCGCATTGCCCCTTCCAGCGTGGTGGTGCAGGAGCAAATAGAAAGACCCCTACACCATCGTAGGAGTCATCAGCCGCTCCATCTCGGAGGGCAATTATGGCGGATTCCTTCGCCAATCAAGGTGTAACACACGCAATGGCAAGGTGCAAGCTCGAATCAATCTCCATCGCGCAGAGGAGGAAGGGCGGATTGGAAAGCCACGAAGACACGGGTGAATCGACTAGCATCGAAAGTGGAGAGCACGCGAATCCGCAATGCAGCTCACGGCAAGTGGGCGCGGCAAACTGGAGAGAGAGATGATGGAGCCAACAGAACAAGTAAGCCTGCAGAAAAAGACGCTTCTCAACGTCACAAGGCGCAAGACTGCTCTGAAATTTGTGCTCATGATTGGCGCGGTTAGCTTCTTCGCCGATTTTACCTACGAGGGGTCAAGGTCCATCACGGGCCCGTTCCTGCAGACACTTGGGGCAACAGGCGCAATCGTCGGAATTGTTGCGGGCCTTGGAGAGTTGCTCGGATACGGACTGCGTTTTTTTTCCGGACGCCTTAGCGAGCGAACAAAAGAGTTCTGGCCCATCACCTTTGTTGGGTACATCGTCCAAATGGCCGCAGTACCTCTGCTTGCCCTTGCCGGCAATTGGAAGATTGCCGCGTTGCTGATTCTGCTGGAGAGGACCGGGAAAGCGATTCGGAATCCTCCCCGCGATGTGATGCTGTCTCATGCGGCAAAGGAAATGGGTTTTGGCTGGGGCTTCGGGATTCATGAGGCGCTCGATCAATCGGGAGCGCTAATTGGCCCGTTACTTGTGGCGCTGATCCTGGCCCATCGTGGATATTACCAACTGGCCTTTGGCACGCTGCTTGTTCCCGCCATCATGGCCCTGTTGCTGCTCTCGATTGCAAGATTCCTGTATCCTCGTCCGGAAGACTTGGAACCAGTACCCCAGAACATGCAAGCTGCGGGATTGCCGCGCCGGTTCTGGATCTACCTGATCGCGGCGGCACTGGTAGCCGCCGGCTTCGCCGACTTCCAGTTGATCTCCTTCCATTTCCAGCAAGCAGCTATCGTGAAGACGCTCTGGATTCCAATCTTTTACTCAGTCGCGATGGCTGTCAGCGGCGTTGGATCGCTCGTTTTTGGCAGGCTGTTTGACCGCTTTGGCATCTCTGTTCTCATCCCCCTCACAGTGCTTTCCGCGTGCTTTGCGCCCCTCGTCTTCCTGGGCGGATTCTGGTTGGCGCTCTTCGGCGCTGCGTTGTGGGGGCTGGGAATGGGCGTGCACGAATCGATTATTCCCGCTGCGGTCGCGACGATCGTTCCGGCAAGCCGGCGGCCATCTGCTTACGGATTGTTTACCTGTGCCTATGGTCTGGCGTGGTTCCTCGGAAGCGCAATTATGGGCGTTCTGTACGACCATTCCATTCCAGCGGTGATTGCTTTCTGCGTCATCGTCGAACTTGCCGCGATTCCTCTACTCTTTGTGGTACGTAAATCAAAGTAAATACCAATCAGTGGGGTACCTGAAGCCATTCCCGTTCGGGTCACTTTGGCAAGCGAGCTTCCCCGCCATGCAAAGCTCCCAGAGCGTTGACTATTCTCGCAATGGAAGTACCATTGTCATAGGCCAAGGAGTTCGGCCTTAACCGCTGTCCCCTCGCATACCGGACAGATGATGACTCCTGACAAGGGATTCTTGTCGCGGAGTCATGTCTTTCGCGCCACGATTTCCAAAAGACACTATAGACCGAATGGAGTTGGCGGCATGGGGCAAATTCGCTGAATAGCCATGACTTTTTCCAGCATACTTTTTGAACAATCTGACGACAACCGAAACGACGAGACACCCGAAGCGCCTACTTTTTTTGGCGATTTGAACCTGGATCAACTCATCGACACCATCACAGCCGATTGGAA
>JAJYVR010000238.1 GCA_021791935.1 Acidobacteriota bacterium | reverse complement strand
AATTGGAGGTTGAAACGGCTGTAAAACTGGGCGCTGCTACCGGTGTTGTTGTGCGGCTTCCAAGAAATGAGAAGCTTGATAAATCCATTGTTTTGTTTGTCCTTTCGAAATCCTTGGGCGTTGCGGATTGGCTCGAGAAACCCGGTCCCGATTCCATGCAACTTCGCTGAGGTGGCCCAGCCAATTATGAGGGTGGTGATATTCATGACAAGGGATGATTTTCCGGATGTCTGAGAAGGTCCAGCCGATTGAGAAGGGGCCGAGTACAATGATCATTGATCGATAAGCACTGATCAAAAACAGGGCGCGCGGATTGGGCTGCGGCCCGATTAGAGCAGGTGAAAGTAGAGAGTCGAAAGTAGAGCGGACAGGCTGCCGCCCAATTGAACAGGCGAGCAGTTGAAAGGTGAACAGTAGAGCATGGTTGCCAAGGCTGTGACAATCTCCGAAAGCCAATTCCGGCGGCGCTTTCTGCGCTCCGGTCTGCGGAATTTCCGCGCGGGCAGCGGTTTGCAAAGCGCAGCGCTTCCGCCCCATGCCAGATGCACGATGCGAGATGCTGAATGCTGGCGCGGCCCTGCCGGGGGCAAGAAACAATATTACTTGGATCAGGAGATAGCGCTGTACCTGCTGGGATCAGGCAACAATGGCAGATATTATGATGCGGTTACGGGCAGGTTCCTTTCGGAGGATCCGACGCAACAGGATGGAACTTCCAAAGATTCTAACTCCCAACTCCTAACTTCTAACTCCTCGGCAGATGTCAATCTGTACTGTTATACCGGTAACGATCCCGTGAACAATCTTGATCCGAGCGGCCACAGTCTGGTAACCGACCCGCCCAAGCGGGACTTTCATCCGGTGCAAAACCAGCCGACGCACCAGCATAACGCGAAATCACAATCGCAATCGACGGCATCAGTCGCACCGGCGGTACCTGAAGGGGAAAGTAGTGGAACCAAGAAAGCTGCAGGTCACGCCCCGCATCGCGCAGGCGGCCCCACCCAGGAGCGCACGCCACGGTTTCTTGCCAAAGGCGTGACTGTGCAGGAAGTGCAAAAAATCGTCGGGGTCACGACAGACGGCATTTATGGTCCCAAAACTCGGGCGGCCGTGGTGCGTTTCCAGGAAATGCTCATTAGCAGGCACTTCCTCCAGGGCAATGCGGACGGGGAATGGGGGCCAGAGACTCAGAAGGCATACGAGTTGTATGAAGAATCGCGCCACACCGGCCATTCGGCAACCACCCAAGGTGCAAACCTGCCCGCGCAGGAAAATATTGCCACCACACATCCGGCAAAACGGTCTGTTCCGCACCACGTTAAGCTACCGCCAGTACCCAAGCCGCCACTCAACCACTCGCTCGCTGCGCGGGAGGCGCGGGTCCGTGAGATGGCGGCGTACATCGACGCATGGTTTAGGGCGCACGGCATCAAGGGGCTTGATGGCAAAACGCTGGCTGCTCAATTTGCGGCTGAGAACGATTGGGGATTTAACAAGCAAGCGCAGGATAGTAACAACCGGGGAAATATCAAAGGGAAGGGGCCCGCTGGCTCCCAGATGCGCGGCCAAAAGGGACCGTTCCGCAAATACCACACGTTGGGCGAATTTTTAGCGGATTGCGCTAAAGTCGTGCGGCGGACGTATCCGCAGGCAATCGGCAAGAGCGGGGCAGCGTATTACAACGCCTTGCAATCAGGACGGTATCGGTACAGCACAAATCCACACTACTCCCAGTTCTTAACGACAATCTACAACCAAGTGTTTGAGAAAGGGCACCGGTGAGAACAGCGCCTCTACTCATCGGAGCGCTGCTGGCTGCAGCTATTGCTGCGCGCGGGAACGCCGTGCCATCCGCATCGGGCACGCACCGCCGTGCTGCGGCGACGCGGTCGCGGCTGGGCGAAAAGCGAATGATTTCGAGGATCGTGAAGCATTCTCCATGGTACGCCATGTTGGCAGCGACCCTTCCCGCTGGTGAGCGGCCTTCTTTTCTCGGGGAAAACTACAACCGGACCGAGGGCGTGTTTCAGGTCGGGTTGGACACGCCCATTTGGTTCGAGACGGACGGACGGGTCAAGGTGCTGGCCGACGGCCGGATATACCGTTGGAACGCCCTATATAAGAAGAAGTCCGACGAGTGGCTGCTGGACTACGCGCCGCCCGGGGTCGGGGCGGCGACACCGAAGCTAACTTGCGTCGAGATCCAAGCGATAGTCGGAGCAACGCGAGATGGTAAGTACGGTCCCGGGACCGCGCGCAAGGTGCGAGCATTCCAACGGATGCTGATCCACCTTGGCTATCTCCATGGAAAGGCCGACGGCATCTGGGGGCCTGAAACTGAACGGGCCTATGAGAGATATATCTCCTCGCGCACCAGCGATTTGCGGCCGATGCGAGGTACTGTGAAGCGGCCCGGGTGCGCCGTGTGTAGTGGCCCAGCCGATTGTGAAAGGACCGGTTACAATGGTCGATGATCAATGATCAAAAAAGGGGTGAAGGGGACGAGGCGGTGGCGGCGGCTTCGCGGAGATCAGGTGAATTTTGGGAGTCTGAAGTGGAGCAAATTCGGCTGGTGCAGAAGAGTAACTTTGCCGAAAGTAGAGCAGTTGAAAGGTGAACAGTAGAGCATGGTTGCCAAGGCTGAAAAAATCTCCAACCCTCAGTCCCGCCGGCGCTTCCTGCGTTACGGCCCCCGTGCCGACAATGCCAATCGCAAGACCGGCGAGGTCCCGTTCTGGGACTCGAAGTTCCGCAGCGAAAGCACAAGGATTCAGGAATCGCCGACGTTCACGAACCCACGCGCCCGCGCTTACGCGATCCGGCAGGCAGAGAGCATAATCAGGGATGATAGGTCGTTGCCGCCGGCAATCCGGGAAAAGGCGCTGGCACATCTAAAGGATGGCAAAATTCAGACGCGGACTGTTGGGTACGGCAAGGCGACGAATTCTAGGATCGGAAAGTGAAGGTATGGAAGACTTTGATCAGGCCGAAGAAAAAAAGGCGCTCGACGGAGATGTGGGATATCGCTGGTGCCTTGCCAGATCCCTTGAGGATGTGAAAGCCAGGGGCGGGCTTGTTGGCAATGCGGATTCGGATATCTCCGTGGCCGTGGCGTGCCTATTGGTCGGGTACGATGAGCCGGCGCGGCAACTGTTGGAAAAAGCCCGCCAATGGCTTACGGTGGCGATAGGCGGGGAAAAAGGCGGCACCGACCACGACGCAGGCCGATGGCCTGCGTCGATGCCGTATTACGACTTGGCGATGTGCAACTGGCTGCTGGATGGAAAGCAGGATCGCGAATCCTTCAAGCTCGCGGTAGGGGTGCAGGAGCGCGAGTATAACACGCACAGGAAGTGGCGAGTGAAGTCCGAGGTGTCGTTGGCACTCGCGGAGTACGTCGACGCCGGTGCTTACCAGATCGCTTTGGACCGCTTTGCCGCGACGGCCGGCCTTACGCCCGCGAAATCGCTTTCCGCGATTCGCGGCGAAGCGCAGATGTGCTACGCGATCTGTCGGCAGCGGCTGGGACAGCAATACACCGAGGCAGAGATTATGGCCGCCGCGGATAAGTTCCTCCGGCGGCCAGGCTTGAACACTGGCATCGCCACGTGGCTGCGAAACGGGCTATACACAACGGCTGTTCGATGGATGAAAATCATTCATTGGCGAGAAGGTGTTGAAGGAATTTCCCCTAAGCAAGTGGTGCTTAAATGCTATGATTACTTGCCAAAAAAAGGAAAGGATTGATGGTCATCGCGGCTGGCCCACGCTCAGCACTTAAATTCCGCCGGCGCTTTCTGCACTCCGGCCTGCGGAATTTCCGCGCCAGCAGCAATTTGCGCCGCGCAGCGCTTCCGCCCCATGCCAGATGCACGATGCGAGATGCGAAATGCTGGCGCAGCCCCGCTGGCGGCAAGAAGCAGTATTATCTGGATCAGGAAATCGCGCTTTATCTCCTGGGATCAGGCAATAACGGAAGGTATTACGATGCGACCACGGGCAGGTTCCTTTCAGAGGATCCGACCGGGGAGTCTGGTGGCGACAACAATTTGTTCCGTTACGCTGGCAACGACCCGATCAACAATCTTGATCCCAGCGGGCATGATTCTAAGAAAGACCCGCCGAAGCCGGTGTATCATCCGCCCCAGAATCAGCCAGCGCAGCAGCACAACCAGAAATCGGGCGGCGGCATTTTCAGCGGGCTTGAGCACGCATGGCATGCCGCTACGGGCGCAGCCGGTGCCACCTGGAAGGCGACCAAGCATGCAGCGGAAGCAACTGGGCACGCCGTGGCAGGCGCTGCTAAGGCCGCATGGAATAAGGCAAAGTATGTGGGCAAGGTGGTCTCTTATCTACCACGCTCGCTCAAACGTGGCACAGCAGCGGTCGGTGCCGACTTGGCGACCGCGTTGACGTTAGGCCAGAACAAATACGTCAATGAAGTGGATAAGCGGGCGTGGCAGAAAACGGATGCCGGAAAAGGGATACAAACAGCGTCGCGGGTACTCACGGGAATCCATCGCTGCATCGTGCGATGCACGGAACTGTCGTCGCCGAACTTCCGGGGCAACTGATTCCATTGGCCGCCGGTGCGCATCACATAAATGATGCCATCGAGCGCTTCCCGCTGCCCAGTTCGT
>JAJYVR010000237.1 GCA_021791935.1 Acidobacteriota bacterium | reverse complement strand
CTCGTCGAAAAATACGGTTCCTACATTCTTTTGGACCATCGCGATCTCGATCGCACCACGCGTTTTTTTCAACGCTTCGGCACCATCACCGTTCTGGTGGCGCGTCTGCTGCCGGTCGTTCGCACCTTTATCGCGCTCCCTGCCGGAATCGCCCGCATGTCCCAGGTCCGCTTCCACATCTATACCTTCATCGGTTCCTGGCCGTGGTGTTTCGTTCTGGCCTATGCCGGAATGAAGCTCGGCAATGCGTGGGACACCGATCCTCGCCTGAAGCATATTCTTCACCGGTCGGATGCGGCGATACTGCTGTTGCTGGGGGCAGCTTTCGTCTGGTTTTTCTGGACGCATTGGAACCGCCGGAACAGGCAGAGCGAAGCCTAACCGGAACGGGACCGATGGCCACGGGACGAGGCCTCTTCTCCATCCCGCTCGCGGGAATGACCCAGGACTCATCGGTCCTGTTCGGCGAAACAAATCTAACTGAGATCGATCAAAAAACGTTCACGCAGCGATCGCGACCGGGAAGCCCCAACGGTTTCCGTACGGGCTTCCAGGTCTTGTCTATTGGCCAACTCCATCGACCCCGCATACAAGCATTGCGAAGACTTTTCCGTTCAAGATGCAAGCGGCGTCCAAGGCCCAGGGCAAGAATCTCCCTGTTTTTTTCCATCGATTGCATCTAAGTGACTGGAGCGAACGGAGCCATGCGCAGGTTTCTTCGTTCGCGTCGAACGATCCTTAGAAAGGGATTGAGAGACGGATGACCGAAATGCCAAAGGTCGCGATTTCTGAGGGTTTGCCGCACCCACGCGGGGCATCGTGGGATGGCAACGGAACAAATTTCGCCTTGTTTTCCGCCCACGCAACCAAGGTGGAGCTTTGCATCTTTGAGAGCGCAGGGAAGCAGGAGATATATCGGGTGGAATTGCCTGAGTGTACCAACCAGATCTGGCATGGCTATTTGCCCGGCGTAGGGCCTGGAGCAGTCTATGGATATCGCGTGCATGGCCCGTACGAGCCGGAAAATGGACATCGATTCAACGCCAACAAGCTATTGCTCGATCCCTACGCGGTGGCCCACACAGGAGAACTGAAGTGGGACCCGGCGGTCTTCGGATATCGGATGGAAACCATGGACGACCTCACCTTCGATGAGCGCGACAGCGCGCCCTTCATGCCCAAGTGTGTCGTCGTCGATCCGAACTTCAATTGGAGCGGCGCTCCCGGGCGGAAACGGCAGGGAAGCCTGAAGCAGTTGGCTGTCTCATTCAGCGACACAATCATTTACGAAATGCATGTGCGCGGCTATACCAAAAAACATCCGGCGGTGCCGGAACATCTTCGCGGCACCTATGGCGGACTGGCGCAGCCAGCGGTGCTGGAGTACATCAAGTCTCTCGGCGTCACGTCCGTCGAATTGCTCCCAATCCACGCCTTCGTCAACGACAGTCATCTGCTGGAGCAAGGGCTGACAAATTACTGGGGATACAACAGCATCGGTTATTTCGCGCCCGACCCGCGTTATGCCGCCGACCGTGCCCAGACGCTGCGCGAACTGAAAGAAATGGTGGCCCAGGTCCACCTGGCGGGACTCGAAGTGATCATGGATGTGGTCTACAACCATACGGCGGAAGGCAATGAGCGCGGCCCCACGCTGTCCTTCAAAGGGATCGACAACGCCAGCTACTACCGCCTGGTGCCGGACAGTCCTCGCTATTACATCAACGACACCGGAGCGGGAAACACAGTCAACCTCAGTCAAGCTCGAGTGATTCAAATGGTGACCGACAGCTTGCGCTACTGGGTGGAGCAGGTGCATGTGGATGGATTCCGCTTCGATCTGGGGACCATCCTGGCGCGCGAACCCAACGGTTTCGATAACCAGAGCGGCTTTCTGAAGGCGTGCAGCCAAGACCCCGTGCTGAACACAGTGAAGCTGATTGCCGAACCGTGGGACTGCGGCCCCGGAGGCTATCAGGTAGGAGAATTTCCGCCCGGCTGGGCGGAATGGAACGATAAATTTCGCGACGACGCGCGCGGCTTCTGGAAAGGAGACCGACCGGCGTCGGCGCTGACGCAGCGGCTCTGCGCCTCCGGCGACATTTTCAATCAACAGGGTCGCAGGCCATGGGCCAGCATCAACTTCATTACCGCGCATGACGGCTTTACGCTGAACGACCTGGTCTCCTACAACGAAAAACACAACCAGGCCAACGGAGAAGAAAACAAGGACGGAAACGCGAATACGATTTCCTGGAATTGCGGCGCCGAAGGTCCAACCGACGATCCCGAAGTCAACCGTTTGCGACGCCGTCAAATGCGAAATATGCTGGCCACTCTGCTGTTCTCTCAGGGTACCCCCATGATGGTCGCCGGCGATGAATTCGGCCGTACCCAGCAGGGCAACAACAATGCTTATTGCCAGGACAACGACATTAGCTGGGTGGACTGGGGCCTGCTGGAGAAAAACCGCTCTCTTGTCGAGTTTGTCCGAAAGCTCACGGCTTTGCGCCATCGCTACCCGGTCCTTCGCCGCAACCTGTTCCTGACGGGCGATTTCAACCGGGAACTCGGCGTCAAAGATGTGACATGGATCAACGCCAATGGCTCCGAGATGGAAGACGCCAATTGGGGCGATAGCGACATGCGCTGCTTTGGAATGCTGATGGACGGTCGCGCCCAGACGACCGGCATCCGTCAGCGCGGACATGAGGCGACCTTGCTCATGGTCGTCAACGGGCATTTCGACCTGGTGACGTTCACCCTGCCGGAGTGCCTCGGCGGCGACACCTGGAAGCTGCTGATCGACACGAATATGGAGGACGCCGCGGCAGAATCGGTCGAGAAGGAAACATTCAAAACCGGCGAGTCCTACGACGTCACCGCCCGCTCTTTGTTGCTGTTTGAATTGCAGCCAGAGGCAGCGACTGAAGCCGCGCAGTAGGCAACATTTCCCCCCAGAAAAAGTTCGGGGAAGGTCATGTCTGGCATGACGCTTCCCCGTAAGCTGTCCACAAATGGTTCCGTTGGCGCATACAATCGAGGGCCCAGTTGTCGTCGCAGGCCCTCGTGAACTTTTTCCCCGCAAATCGCGTCGCGCAGTCGTTGCCGCAACTACTTCTTCTGCAATGTCTGGATGTAAGCGACCACTTCCGTGATCTGCCCGCCCGTCAGCTTGCCGGAATACGCGGGCATTTTTCCTTTGCCGTTCTTCGTGACTGCGACCAGTTCCGCGGTCGACATTTTCATCGCCTCCGGCGAACTGAAGGAGGGCGTCTTCATGGCCTTTCCTGCCGGGGTTGCTCCGCTGCCATCCGCGGCGTGACACATGGCGCATTTTGCTTTGTAAGTCGCCGCTCCTGGGCCCTGGGCGAACACGGTCGTGGCCGTCAACGCCGTCACCACGCTCAAGATTGCAATTGCCATTCGAGTTTTCATCCTTCGTTCTCCTCTTCCACTACATTGTTGCCAACATCCGTGGACCCAGGTCAAAACTCATAGTGCAGACCCATGGTCACATTGTTCGCATGGAAATTCCGAGGCGCGGTCTCGCCGGCAGGCGATATGGTGAGACCGGTCTGAAGTCCCGCTAGTCCGACGACCAGCGCAACACATAGGAGCAAACGTTTCATAGAGCCTCCTCGTTCGAAGTTCAGACAGCCTTCTTGGTTCCAGCAACCTAACTCGCATTGCTTCGGCTGCGACTTGTGCGACCCATGAACATAGAATCTTTCGCGCATGTTTGCGGTAATGGCGATCACTGTTTGCAGTGATGGCGATCACGGGTGTTGGGTCGGGCGTCGGAATGGCGATGAACAGGCGCGACGGCGGCGACAATTTTTCGGCGAAAACTTCGCGGAAAAACGGGCTGGAAAAATTGGTTGCCTTAGCAACCAATTTGGGCACTTTTGGCCAATATAGTTGCTAAGGCAACTATATTTTGGAGGGATGCCAGGAGTCCGAAACGTGGATATCTCGGATGGGAAAGTGACCTAAGTCATGTGTCCGGTGGCGCACTCTTCGTTCAATTAGGATGGAAGTAACAACTTGGAAGACGCATTTCGGTTGCGAACGACGACCGCTCCGCTTCGGAGCCCACGATTGGATCACCCCCCTCGCTACGGCGAGCCAGAAAAGGAAAAACATGATGAACAAACTTGTACTGCTGCGGCACGGAGAGAGCGTATGGAACAAAGAGAACCTGTTTACCGGATGGACGGACGTCGATCTTTCCGAGCTGGGACGGCAGGAGGCGAAAGACGCAGGCCGTTTGCTGATGGAGGAAGGGTTCGCCTTCGATGTGGCGTTTACGTCGGTGTTGAAGCGCGCCATTCGCACGCTGTGGAGCGTGCTGGATGAGATGGACCGCATGTGGGTCCCGGTGGTGCGGGACTGGCGGTTGAACGAGCGCCACTATGGAGCGCTGCAAGGGCTGAACAAGGCGGAGACGGCGGAGAAATACGGCGAGGCGCAGATGAAGTTGTGGCGGCGCAGCTACGATGTTCCTCCTCCGCCGCTGAGCGAGAAAGACCCGCGCTATCCGGGCTTCGATCCGCGCTACAAGAACCTGAGCAAGAGCCAACTGCCGCTGACGGAATGCCTGAAGGACACAGTGGCGCGGGTGCTGCCGTGCTGGCATGAGCTGATCGCGCCG
>JAJYVR010000236.1 GCA_021791935.1 Acidobacteriota bacterium | reverse complement strand
ACTGCCCTGAAAAAATACGCGCGCAATCAATGGTCCGCCGGTCCGGCCCATTACACCACCGCCGATCTGGTCGCGATTTTGGACGCCGCACCGGAGCGCCTCAGCCCCAGCGCCTTGCTGCGCCCCGTTCTGCAGGACACGCTGCTTCCCACCTCCGCTTACATCGGCGGACCGGCGGAGATCGCTTACTTCGCCCAGTCGCAGGTGCTCTACCAACGCATCCTCGGCCGCACCACCCCGGTCCTACCGCGATATTCCGCAACGCTGGTTGAGCCGGCGCTGGCGCAATTGCTCCACAAGCATGCCCTCACGCTGCCCGATATATTCACCACCCCCGACGCGCTGGCGCATTCGCTCGCCGCGCGCGCCATGCCGGTCGAAGCCAAACGCAAACTCGCCGCCGCCGGCAACGCGCTGCATGGCGAACTCGAAGCCGTCACTGCCTGGATGCACGCGCAGGATGAAGGCCTCGGCCACGCCGCCGACATCGCCGCTTCGAAAATGCTGTACCAGATGAACCGCCTGCGCCGGCTCTCCGCCAACTTTCAGTTGCAACGCGACCAAAGCCTGCGCCGCCACGCCGACGCGCTTTGTCTCAATCTTTTTCCCAACGGCAATCTGCAGGAACGTGTCCTCGCCGGCGTTTCCTTTCTCGCCCAGCACGATCTGTCGCTCATCGACACGCTCGTCAAGCAGGCCCGCCCCGGACAATGCGGTCATCACGCGGTCTATCTCTAATGCATTTTTCAGATAGTGCAATGTTGTGGGATAGGACGCAGCCAAGGTTCGCGCTGGGCCAAAAGTTGTATCCTGATGCGGAGCTGCAATTGCAGAAGGGATGGGCCCCATGACCGCCAAGCCTTCCTCCATTTTTGACATTACCTGCCCCGACTGCGGTGCCGTCGTCAAGGTGGATGCGACCACCCACGCCGTCATCGCCCACACTCCGGCTCCGCGAAAAAAAACGTTTGAGGATTTCGAGGCGGCCACCCGCGCCTTAAAAGATCAGGAAGAGCGCAAGCAAGCTCTCTTTCGCCAGTCCGTCGAAGCAGAAAAAAATAAGGACGATGTGCTCGAAAAGAAATTCTCTGAAGCGCTGCGCCGCGCCAAAGAATCGCCCAGCGAGTCCCGTCCCTTGCGCGACTTCGATCTGGACTGATCGCAGAAAAGCTTTTCAACGGCGACGGTGCCCCATTCAAGCCCTGCTTTGGCTTGAGTGGGATGGAAGGATTGTCATTCCGATCGCAGCGCAGTGAAGGGATCTGCGGGTTGCAGGCGTTAAAGAAAATCTGGGTGCCCCGTCCTTGCCGCGCCCTTTGCGGCTTGCGTGGGATGAAATAGAACTCACTCCATCGCGCCCACAACGGCTGCCAGAGAAGTCTTCCAATCCGGCAATCTGCAATCGAACTTCCGCGCCAGCTTCGCGCAATCCAGTTGAGAATTTTTCGGCCGCTCCGCCGGTGTCGGATACTCCGCGGACGGAATCGGCGCCAGCCGCGCAAACTTCGTTCCTTGCGCCGCAGCCGACATTGAGCGCAGCCGGACCGCCTCTTCCGCGAAGCCATACCAGCTTGTCCTGCCCGCCGCCGTCATGTGGTATACGCCCGACTTCTCCGCCGAAAATTTGTCGTGCCGCCAGCGCTCCGCAATCGACGCCGTCGCCTGCGCAATGTCGCGCGACCATGTCGGCGCGCCAAACTGATCGCTCACGATCCGCAGCTCCGACCGCTCCGCCGCCAGCCGCAATATCGTCAACAGGAAATTTTTTCCCTCACCGCCATACACCCAGCTCGTCCGCAACACCAGATACGGAATCCCCGCCGCAGCCAGCGCCTTCTCTCCATCCAGCTTGCTTTTTCCGTACACGCTCAACGGATGGGTCCGATCGCTTTCCACATACGGCGTCTCCTTGCTGCCATCGAACACGTAATCCGTGGAGTAATGGATCATCGCCGCGCCGACAGCTTTCGCTTCCGCCGCCAGTGTCGCCACCGCCTCCGCATTGATGCGATGCGCAAAATCCGGCTCGCTCTCCGCCTTGTCCACGGCGGTATACGCCGCCGCATTCACAATCAACTGCGGCCGCACTTCATGGACGACATCGCGAATCGCATAATCGGAAGTCAGATCCAGGTCATCGCGACCCGTGGCTGTCACTTCGCCCAACTTCGCCAGCGAATGGGTCAGCTCCCGGCCCACTTGTCCGTCGCGCCCGGTAACAAGAATGCGCAGGCCGCCAGCATGTTTCCCCGTCACGCCTCGGCCTCGCGCAGGACCTGCAACAAATAATTCCCATAGCCGCTCTTGCCCAGCTTGGCAGCCAGTCGTTCCATCTGCGCGGCATTGATGTAGCCCAGGCGATACGCAATCTCCTCCGGACAAGCCACCTTCAACCCCTGCCGTTTTTCAATCGTCTGGATAAAGGTCGCCGCCTCGATCAGCGAATCCTGCGTGCCCGTGTCCAGCCACGCAAATCCGCGCCCCAACACTTCCACGTGCAACTGGCCGCGCTCCAGGTACCAGCGATTGACGTCTGTAATTTCCAGCTCCCCGCGCGCCGAAGGCTTCAGCGACTTGGCCACGTCCACCACTTGCCGATCGTAGAAGTACACGCCCGTCACCGCAAATCGAGACTTGGGCTGCTGCGGTTTCTCTTCAATCGAAATCGCTCGCTGCTTGGCATCGAACTCCACCACGCCATAGCGCTCCGGGTCTTGCACCGGATAGGCAAACACCGTCGCGCCGTCTTCCCGCTGCGCTGCGCGCTGCAACATTCCAGAAAGATCGTGACCATAAAAGATGTTGTCGCCCAGCACCAGCGCCGATCGCTGGCCATCGACAAAACGCTCGCCAATTAAGAATGCCTGCGCCAGTCCGCCTGGCTGCGGCTGTACCGCATATTCAAACCTCAGCCCCCACTGTTCACCAGTGCCCAGCAACGCCGCAAATCGCGGCGTGTCCTCGGGCGTTGAAATAATCAATACATCGCGAATCCCCGCCAGCATCAGCGCCGACAGCGGATAGTAGATCATCGGCTTGTCGTACACCGGCAGCAATTGCTTGCTGGCCGCAATCGTCAGCGGATACAACCGCGTTCCCGACCCACCGGCAAGAATAATTCCTCGCACGCTCACCCCTCTACCTCTCGGCATTTCCTAACGTCGTCCTGTCCTCGCACGCTCCATTGCCCGCTCTGTCTTCGTAGTTCTGTTCAATCCACTCGCGATACGCGCCGCTCAACACATCCGCAATCCATTCCGGATTGGCCAGGTACCATTCCACCGTCTTACGCAGACCTGTCGAAAACGTCTCTCTTGCCCGCCAGCCCAGCTCCCGCTCCAGCTTGGTCGCATCGATGGCATATCGCCGATCGTGCCCCGGCCTGTCCTTCACAAAACGGATCAACTGCTTGTGCGGGCAATGCGGCGAGCCTGGCCGCAGATCGTCCAGAATCTCGCAAATCGTTTCCACCACCTCGCGATTGCTGCGCTCGTTTCTGCCGCCAACGTTATACGTTTCTCCCGGCCTTCCTTTTTCCAGCACCAGGCGCAGCGCCGCGCAATGGTCGCCCACATACAGCCAATCGCGCACATTCATCCCATCGCCATAAATCGGCAGCGGCTTGCCTTCCAGCGCATGCGTAATCATCAGCGGAATCAGCTTCTCCGGAAAGTGATACGGCCCGTAATTGTTCGAGCAATTCGTGATCATCGTCGGCAGCCCGTAGGTATGGAAATACGCCCGCACCAGGTGATCGGAGGCCGCCTTGGTCGCCGAATATGGACTGTTCGGCGAATACGGCGTGGTCTCGCGGAAGGCCGGATCGTCCGCCCCCAGCGAACCGTAGACCTCGTCGGTGGATACATGCAGAAATCGAAATCCCATCCGCTCCGGCTCCGGCAATCGATTCCAATACGCCCGCGCCGCCTCCAGCAACACAAACGTTCCCCGCACATTGGTTTCGACAAATGCTTCGGGCCCGAGAATCGAGCGGTCCACGTGGCTTTCCGCGGCAAAATGCACAATCGCCCGTGGCCGATGCTCTTCCAGCAGCGCATCCAACCGCGCGCGATCGCAAATGTCCGCGCGAACAAACTTGTATCCGGCGTGCGCCGACACCCGCTCAAGATTTTTCAGGTTGCCGGCATACGTCAAGCAGTCGACATTGACCAAAGGTTGCGTCGTGCCTGGCGCGCCATCCAGCCAGTCCAACACGAAATTCGAGCCGATAAATCCAGCGCCGCCCGTCACCACAACCGGGGAGTGCTTCCAGGAAGGTTCCGTCAAGATTGTTCGTCCTTACAGAAGGTTGAATTCCAAATTCGCTAATGTATGTCCCACGCCACCGCGGCCATCCGCCAGCGGCTGAGGCTCTGAAAGGTCAGTCTACTGGATTCACATAGCGCCGAAGGGTTCCTCAATAGAGGTTACACTCCTAACTATGGAAGTCATTGCCACCCGCCTGCCAGGTGTGCTGCGACTGCGTCCGCGCGTCTTTATCGATGACCGCGGCTGGTTCGCGGAAACATGGAACGAGGCCACCTTCCCGCAAGCCGGCCTACCCTCCCGCTTCGTTCAGGACAATCAGTCTCGCTCTCGCCAGCATGTTTTGCGAGGGCTGCATTTTCAACTGCAACATCCCCAAGGCAAATTG
>JAJYVR010000015.1 GCA_021791935.1 Acidobacteriota bacterium | reverse complement strand
GGACCGAAGTGACGGACGGCGTCGAAGATCCAAGACACAGAAACGCCAAATTCCAGCTCGCCGCGAATCCGACCGCGTTCCATGCCTTCAAACAGGGGCTCAAATTCGATGCGCCGCCAGTAATAGACGACGCCGACAGAGACATAGACTTCGGCGTGGACGACTCCTTGCGCGGCCAGCGCTTCGATCATGCGATACGCGATCAGCTCGTAGTCTTCCGGCGCGCGCAGCCTCTCGGTAATCGCTTTGAAGGCCAGCATAAAGCCGGTGAAGTCTTTGTACTGGTAGAGAGCGCGAGCGGCGTCTAGCGTGAGTGGCGCAGCGTCCTTGTGCCGGCCAAGTTGCACCAAGGTTTCCGGCGCGATGGCGCCTTCCAGGTGCAAATGCAGCTCCGCCTTGGGGAGATGTCGAATCCACGATTGCGTGTCGAAGGTACGGACGGATTTGACTTTCGCGGACATCAGGAATCGATCCGCCTGGCGGAGGCAAATTCGCTGCGAAAACGGCTGTAGAAGAAGTAGATGAGCAGGCCGATGGCCAGCCAGATAAAAAAGCTGACCCAGGTGAGCATCGGCAACCCTAGCATGAGCAGCAGGCAGAAGAACACGCTGAGCAGCGGGATGACGGGGCCGCCGGGACAGCGAAAGGCGCGGTGACGGCCAGGGTCCTTGTAGCGCAGAATGATGACTCCCGCGGAGACCAGCACAAAGGCAAACAGCGTACCGATGTTGGAGAGGTCGGCGAAGGTGCCAATGTCGAGCAGTCCGGAGGGCAGGCCGACAAAGAGACCGGCAATCCATGTGGCGGCCGCGGGAGTGCGGAAGCGAGGATGCACGCGGCTGAACAGGGAAGGCAGCAGTCCGTCGCGCGACATGGCGAACCAGACCCGCGCCTGACCGATCTGGAAGACCAGGATGGAGGAGATCATCCCCAGCAGCGCGCCAAATAACACCGCCAACTGCACCCAATGCAGTGTTTCGTTGTGGTTTTCGAGGTAGAGCCGGCGCAGTGTGTTCACCACCGGCGCGGCATCCTCCGTCAGCAGTTGCCAATGCACCAGGCCGGTCAGCACCAGGGCGACGCTGACGTAGAGAATGGTGGCGACGACCAGCGTGGCGATGATGCCGATGGGGACATCGCGCTGGGGATTTTTGCATTCTTCGGCTGCGGTGGAGACAGAGTCGAAACCGATATAGGTAAAGAAAATGATGGAGCCGCCGGTCAGGACGCCAGACCAGCCATTGGGGTAAAAGGGATGCCAGTTGGAGGTATGGATGAACTGGGAGCCGACGATGACGAACAACAGGACGGCGCCGATCTTGAGCAGCACCATGATGTTATTGGTTTCCGCCGATTCGCGGATGCCGCGCACCAGGACCATGGTCAACAGCATGACGATCAGGAACGCGGGGACGTTAAAGCCGAAGTGCCAGCCGGGCGCGTAGAGGGCGTGGCCGCTGAGGTCCTGCAGTCCGCTGGGCAGATAGGCGGGAGAGATCCAGCGCAATGCCGGATGGATTCCGAACCAGTCCATCAGGGCCACTACGTGCGCGGCAAAACCAACGCTGACCGCCATGTTGGAGAAGGCGTATTCCAGAATCAAGTCCCAGCCAATGATCCAGGCCACCAACTCCCCCATGGTGACGTAGGTGTAGGTGTAGGCGCTGCCTGCGATCGGGATCATGGAGGCCAGCTCGGCATAGCAGAGGCCGGTAAATCCGCAGACGATGGCCACCAGCAACAGCGAAACCGCCAGCGCCGGACCCGCGCCAGGACGACCCAGCATCGCCGTGCGACGCACCAGATAATCCAGCACGGGCGTGTTGAGGATCGAGGAGGTGTCGAAGCGTTGCCCGGAAATCGCCGTGCCGATGACGGTAAAAATGCCGGAGCCGATGACCGCGCCAATACCGAGCGCCGTCAGCGACAAAGGGCCCAGAGTCTTCTTCAGGCTATGTTCGGGCTCTTCCGAGTCGCGGATCAGCTTGTCGATGGATTTGGTGGCGAAGATCTGTTTTGACAGGGCTTGGCTCCTGAAATTGCATTTCGCTCAATCCATCATTCGAGTCGTCCGGGCCGTACGGTGGATGGCCCGGCGAAGGATGACAAGTATGTCGCTGTTTTTACCGCTTTGCTGCTCCGCGGGCCAGCTTCTTCAGCTTCTGCTTGTTGGAGCCGCGTGGGACGGTGCGCTTCGGTTTTGGAGCAGCTTTTTTCCGGGCTGCGCGTTTTACTTTTTTCCGCTCTGCCGTATCGGCGATTGCCTTGGTATTTGCCATTGGGTCAGGAATTCTCTCTCTTGGAAACGAATTGTTGGTACGGGGTGAAAATGGGGTCGGGACGCTTCAGACTCGCTCCAACTGGGCGAACTTCTCCACCAGTTTTTTTATGCCGAACCGAGGAAATTGTACCGTAATCTTTGCGGTTTCCCCTTCCCCTTCGCGTTTGAAGACAACTCCCTCTCCATATTTCGGGTGGCGAACGCGTTGTCCGCTGCGAAAGCCGGTCTTGCCGGACGGCTCGGGAACTTGAATTTGCGGGCGGGGAAATTTCTGTCCGCGCGCGGCAAAAAACTGAGCGATGTTATCGATGGAACCGCCGGGAGGGCCGCTGGAAGCCTTGGTCCGCGCGCCGGAATTGCCGGAAGCAGCGCTCTGCGGGCGTTGGTCCTCGTCTTCATAGCTCCAATGCCGGTCGCCGTCGTTGTTGCGTGCGGTGCGATGGGGGTTGGGGCGGGTGGTTTGCGCGGCATATCCTCCCCACGTATTGGCGGGAACGGGCGCGCTCAAATCCTGAATCAAGTGGGCGGGGATTTCGCTGAGAAAGCGCGACGGAGTTGAATGCTCGGGCGAGTCGTTGCCGTAGCGGCGGCGAAAGCGCGCGCGGGTGACCAGCAAAGAGTCCATGGCGCGGGTCATGCCAACGTAGCAAAGGCGACGCTCTTCTTCCAGGCCCTCGCCATCGTTAATGGTGCGCGAGTGAGGAAAGAGACCCTCCTCCATGCCGGCCAAAAAGACCAGCGGAAACTCCAGGCCCTTGGCGGCGTGGAGCGTCATCAAGGTGACGCGAGACTCGGGATCGTACTTGTCGGTGTCGCTGACGAGGGCGGCGTGGTCGAGGAACTCCGTGAGCGTCTCGCCGCGCTCGTGCGCGTCCTGGGCGGCGTTGGCAAGTTCGCGCAGGTTTTCAATGCGGGATTGCGATTCCGGCGTCGCTTCTTCTTCCAGCACTCGAATATAGCCGCTGCGGTCGATCAGAAACTTGATCAACTCCGGAAGAGTCGCGGCATCTCCGGGCTTGCGAAAGGCATTCTCTTCCGGCGCTGGAGTTGTCTCCAGCAGCGATTTTCGTTCGTGCGGCGAGAGCGTCTTGGCCACCGGATTTGACGATGTTGTTGCAAACGGAGAAAACGCTGCCGGATCGAAGGTCTCTGCCAGTCTCTCGTCGCGAATGTTTTCTGCAAGCGAAATCTCGGCGTCGGTCATACCGAAGTCGAAACGGATGGCATCGTCATTATTCGCGACAACGGTTTCGTCTGCGACGGCTGACTCGACGCCCGCGGCGATATCCAGGCCAAGCTTCTCGGTAAAATTGGGAGCCAGCATGGCGCGCGCGTCTTCAATCATTCGCCGGAAATTTTCCAGCGCTGCAACTGCACGCGCGGAGACAAGACGCTGCACGATGGTTTCGCGGATTGCGTCCCAGGTGCTGATGCCGGTTTCCAGCGCCAGTCGCTCAATGGTGTCGAGGGTCGTTCTGCCGATGCCGCGCGGCGGGGTGTTGATGGAACGCTGCAGGGCAATCGAGTCGCTGGGGTTCAGCACCAGCTTCAGATAGCTGAGCATGTCCTTGATTTCCGCGCGGTCGTAGAACGAGAAGCCGCCGACCATGGTGTATTGAATGCCGTAGCGCCGCAGCGCTTCTTCCACCAGGCGCGACTGGGAGTTGGTGCGATAGAGCACGGCGATGCGCGGCGGCTCGGCCTCGTTGCCGGTCTGGCGAATATATTTCTGGATGTGGTCGGCGATGAAAAGCGCTTCGCCTTCGCCGTCCAGCGCTTCGTAGTAGCCCACCTGCGCGCCGCCATCGCGGGAGGTCCACAGGGTCTTTCCCTTGCGCTGCAGATTGTTCGCCACCACCGCGCCGGCTGCTTCCAGAATCACCTGGGTGGAGCGATAGTTCTGTTCCAGGCGAATGATTTTGGCGTGAGGAAAATCTTTTTCGAAGTCGAGGATGTTGCGAATGTCCGCGCCGCGCCAGGAATAAATGCTCTGGTCCTCATCGCCGACGACGCAGATGTTCTTTTCCTCGCCGGCCAGCATCTTCATCAGCTCATACTGCGGGCGGTTGGTGTCTTGATATTCGTCGATCAGGATGTAGCGAAAGCGGCGGTTGTAGTGGCCGCGGACCGCGGGAGCCGCGCGCAGCAGGCGGACCGCTTCCAGCAACAGATCGTCGAAGTCCAGTGCGTTGGCCCGCTCCAGATCCTTGTTGTAGAGATCGTAGAGATGGGCAATGCGCTCCGTCTTGGGGTCTTTCGATTGCAGATAGATTTCCTGCGGCGCGAGCATGTGGTTCTTCGCCCAGGAGATGCGGGAGAGCGCGATGCGCGGAGTGAGTTGCTTGTCCTCCAGGCCGAGTCGCCGCATCAATTGCTTGATCAGGCTTTGCTGCTCGGTCTCGTCGTAGATGACGAAGTCTTTGGTGCGACCCTTGTCGCCGATGCGCAGCGCCTCGATGTCGCGCCGCAGAACGCGCACGCAGAAGGAGTGAAACGTCGCCAGCAACGGCCTCGCCAGGCTGCGATGGTTCATCAGGCGCTCGACGCGCTCCGACATTTCCTTGGCTGCCTTATTGGTGAACGTGACGGCCAGGATGGCATCCGCAGGCACGCCGCGTTCTTCAATCAGGTAGGCGATCCGGTGCGTAATCACGCGCGTCTTTCCGGAGCCGGCCCCGGCGAGGATCAGCAGCGGGCCATCGACGTTTTCAATCGCCGCGCGCTGCTGCGGATTCATATTTTCAAGCAATCGGGACACGAAAGGGAAGACTCCTGCGGTTGCGGGCGCGAATTGTATCCACTCCCCCGCGACATCTTCAGTGTATCGCGTAGAAGCGTCCACACTCGCCGCGATATCCTGATGCTGCCATGGCGAAACCAAAAACTATTTGCGTCTATTGCGGGTCTGCTGTGGGAGCACGCGCGGAGTATCGAACGATTGCGGCGGAACTGGGCACCGCAATGGCCGAGGCCGACTTCCGGCTGGTGTATGGCGGGGCGCACGTCGGCCTGATGGGCGCTATTGCGGACGCAGCGCTGGCCGCGGGCGGGGAAGTTGTCGGTGTGATTCCGCAGCAACTGGTGGACCGCGAGGTGGCGCATCGAGGCTTGACCGAGTTGCATGTTGTCCGCACCATGCACGAACGCAAGCACATGATGGCGGAGTTGGCGGATGCATTTGTGGCGCTGCCGGGCGGCTACGGAACGCTGGATGAATTGTGCGAAGTTCTCGGCTGGGCGCAACTGGCGATCCACGAAAAACCCATCGTCCTGCTAGACGCGCTGGAATATTGGCAGCCGTTGTTCGCAATGCTCGACCGTGCGGTGGAGGAGGGTTTTCTGCAGCCGCAATATCGCCAGCACGCGATGCGCGCGGCAGGCGTAGCAGATGTCTTCAGACTTTTGCAGGCGGAACGTTCGCTGCGTCGCTGATGCTTGTCCGGCAGGCCTCGCAATTGCAGACCGATCGAAGGTAGTGCCAGGAATAAATTCCGCTGGTATGGCCGTCGTTCCAGTCGAAGCTGATGGCATAGCGTCCGACCGGGTGTACGTTGTTGGGGCGTAGGGCGGGTTTGAACATGGGAAGCGCAGTTTTCGGCTCTGGCTTTGGCTGACCAGGCTGGCGCCCATCCGCTTCGCGTTCTTCGATGCACGTTGCGCACGGGCACGCGGCTCGCAGCCAGGGAAACGTCCATTGGCTGATGTGGCCGTCCTTCCAAACGATTTCGACGCCAGTGCCCTCCGTCCGGTTGACGCGGACATGGCGCGGGTCGATTGCGTCGCGCCGAAATTCTTGCAGCGTATCTGCGGCTTTGCGGGCTACATCTTCCGGAACGATGCGGATGCCTTCGTGACTCATACTCCTCTTCTACACCCGAACGCAGCCGGCTGTACGCGCGCGCCGTCGCTGAAAGCCAAGCGCCTGCAGGAACAAAGTAATGGCGGCGCAGATCGCAACCGTCGCCACGAAGGGCGCATGTTGCTTTTCCATGGTCTGATACGCGATTGTATGTAAAAAGGCAAAGAGGAAGAGCGCGTAGTTCCAGCGTTGCAGTTGTTTCCAGCGGGGTGTGCCCAGGCGGCGCAGCGCGTAATCGTTGGATGTGACGAAGAGAAGAATCAGGATGATCGTCGCAATCAATCCGGTTTCATTGGCGAAGCCGAAAATATCGTGCCGTATCGGAAAAGAGTGTCCCTCGCTTCGCCGATAGACAAAATACAGCCAGGGGCGGCCGCGCAGATGCACACAGAGGCCGATGCCGGCGTGCATCATGCCGAGAATTCCTGCCCAGATCCCGACGTCGCGCCGAAGGTCGTTCGATACCGGCGTGCGTTGGCCTCGCAACAGGTTCCACGGTCCAATCCATAGCGTAACGACCAGCAAAACAAGCGCGGGATACGCGGTGGAAAAGCTTAACCGGGTGATCACGTCGCGATACGGGCGCGTGACATAGAGAAAAAACACGGTCAACCCCGTGGCTGTCAGCAAGCAGAGGTGATGCGTCAGCAATCGGCGCGGCAAGCGTCTTGTTCGCAGTGTTCCCATCGAAGTCCGCGATTTTCCAGCCGAGGAAGCGATCGTCAATAGACTTTCCAGAAATAGTAAGCGGTTACGATGCAGCCCATCGCGATAATCGCCATGCGAATGCCGCGAGGTTTATGCCTGCGAGCGATGCGCGCGCTGGCATAGCCGCCGATGCCGGCAGCAAGCATCATGAGCAGTCCATAGTGCCAGAGCACAGCGCCATAGAAAAGGAAGGTGACGGTTGCCACGATGCTCGACACGCCGATGATTGCCGTCTTCAGCGCATTGATTTCATGCACGCTTTCGATTCCCGCGAAACTCAATACTCCCATGATCATCAGGCCGGAACCGGCCCTAAAAAAGCCGACATATAGGCAAACGGCAAAAATGCCAATGGGTAACAAAATGCGCGCCAGCGGGCGCAGGCCGGAGGGATGGGGTACGTCGGGTGCTGTCAGTTTCTGGGTCAGACGTTGTTGTAACGGCGGTCCGCCAGCAAAGAGCACGGTTGCTGTAAGCAAGAGCCAGGGCACAAGATGCAGAAATTGCTCCTGCCGCGTCGCCAGCAGCAAACGCGCTCCCAGCAGGCCGCCTGTGAAAGCGGCAAGCAACAGAGAAACCAGCAGAGAACGATGCCGCTGTAGTTCGCGCCGGTAGGCGGCAGCGGATGCGAACTGCCCCGGCATCAGGGCGACGGAATTGGTCGCATTGGCCTGCACCGGCAGAATGCCCGCCTGGAGCAGAGCTGGGAAGGAAAGCAGCGAACCGCCGCCAGCAATGGCATTGATGCCTCCGGCAAAGAAGGCAGCGGCCGCCAGCCAAGCGGCGCGAAGCGTAAGGATCGACAGCATTCTATACGATTGTAACTTGCGGAATTCGATTTCTGTTAGCTGTGCGCGGGGTTTTTAACGGTGACAACGCTTCGCGGCAGGCCAACACTCGTCTGCATAATTTCAATAAACGCCTGTGCGGCCCGGCTCAGCGATTTGTCCTTGCGATAGATCAGGACCAGGTCTCGCGCGATACGCGCATCTTCCAGTTCGACGACGCCCAACAGCCCCGCTGCATGCTCTGCGGCCGTGTTGGAGCGGGCAAGAATGCCTACGCCAACCCCTGCTGCCGTAAATCGCTTAACGAGTTCGCTCGACTCCAGCTCCATGGAAATCTCGGGTTTCAGTTGTCGAGCGGAAAACAGTTGATCGATGGCGTCTCGCGTGTGCCCCTGCTTGGGCAGGATCAGAGGATAGGCCGCGACGCTCGCCAGTTGTGTCGTCGATTTGGCTGTGAGTGGATGCCCAACCGCGGTAATCACGACCATTTCATCTTTGTGGACCGGCACGATGGTCAGGCGCGGATCGTTCACGGGCTGTGCGGTGACGCCGAAATCCACTTTCTGCGCCATGACTGCCTCCAGCGTTCGCGACCGCTCATTGCGCGCAATGGACACGGACACACGAGGATATTTCTTTTTGAACTGCGCAAAGACCTGCGGCAGAATGTAGAGGCAGGTGGCCTCATTGGCGCTGACGACAAGCTCGCCGCGTGGGGTACGGGTCATCTCCGCCAGCGCCCGCACGATATTTCGCCGCGCCTGCAAACACTCTTCCGCATATTGCAGGAACAGCTTGCCTCCCGCGGTCAGGGTGACGCGGCCGCCAGCGCGGTCAAACAGCCGCGCGCCCACATCCTCTTCCAGCGAACGAATCTGCGCGGAGATTGCCGGCTGGGTGCGAAAGAGCTTTTCCGCTGCGCGAGAAAAACTTGCGTTTCGGGCGACTTCGACAAATGCTTTAAGCTGTTCAAAATCCATGTCGGATGGTTCGACTCCAGGGCCGTTGCCATTTGGCCGGCAGCACAGGCATAAAAAATTGCTATTTGAAGGATAAAGGAAATCTATTCCAGTGTACTTGCGAACCTGGATCACGGAAGGTCGAAACAAGCGACACATTGTCACAGAGGCGATCCGCAAACGCGCCGCTAGAGTGTAGCAGCCGCTGTGGCGGAGGGAATCTGGGGTTGTTGGCGCGCATGTCCCGCTAACAGTTCGGACGCTTTCGCGCAATCGAGCCGCATGGTGTGGCCATACATCCGCGCCTTATTTATTGAAGTGACATGATGAATTGCCGACAGAATTGTGCGGTTTACGATTCGCGAGGGACATTCACGGATATCACGCATTTTATGTCCGTTTATTTGTGTACGGATGTATTAGGACGGCCCGGCTTGCGCAGATTGCGACCGATTTTCGCGCCGCTCTGCTTGCCGAACAGGCAAGACCACAGATGCCATCGAACCCGGATCGACGGCGATGCTAACCCTGGACATCTACTTTCGTCATACACCGTGTAAGGCTATCTGTAAATCTGAGGATAGTGCATCGTAAAACAACAGCAAATTTCTAGAACTTTACGCTCGCGCGTTTCGCCTAAAAATAAACCACTGAGGAATCAATCATGTTCAAACATGCAACGAAACAGTTGACGCCCCTGGCATTCGCTGGGATTCTCGCTATAGGAACTTCGTTCGCCATGGCCCAAAGCCAGACGGCCCAAAACCAGAATGCGCCTGCGTCGGCAGCTTCGACGGGCAAACAACAAATCAAGCAGGACCGCAAGCAGCTTCGCGCGGACGTGAAACAGTACGGGAAAAAGAGTTCACAGGCCAAAGCGGACCGCAAGAAGCTTCGGCAAGACCGCCGCAAACAATCCGGAGGATAAGTCAAGACGAACGGCAGAACTTCATGTGTCGGTAACGGAGGAGGGGACAGGGCGAGGGTAGTTGGGATCGCCGCCGCGAGTTTTCATCGGCAATACCGCTCCCAGGGGCTTCAACTTCCCCTGCCAGCGGCATCTGCATCGCGATCGGCGGCAGGCGCAATGCCGCTTCCCTTAGAGCGATGCGTTCTTCGAGAGCAATGATGCGTTCTTCGAGCGCAGCCAGTCGCATCGGCATTTTCCGCGCAAGTTGCACCAACCGCCCGCTGTGTTGAAGATCAGGCAATGCGATGAACTTCAACACAGTCGGCATGTTGCGAGAAATCACCGTCGGCCATCTCTCCTCTGGTTGGATAGGCAGGAGAAATTCTGCTGCGCTGGGATTACCTGTGTCTCTGGCGGTAGATTTGTCGGCTGGCATAGTTCTGCCGCCGGTTGATATTTTGCCGCTGGCGCCATGTAAGCCTGCCGCCGTTCGCGCGACGGTCCGCCACGACGGAGCGGTGGATGTTCTGCTGGCGATTCAAGTCCCTTGCCGCTTGACGGGAATTGAGTTGTCCCGTCCGAAGCCCTTGAGCGATTCTTCCTTGCTGGTTATAGCTGCGTCCGTTGACGGTGTCTTTGGACAGCACCGCCGGCTGACCATGATTGGCTGCGTAGAACTGGCCCCTGTTCAGGCTGGCGGCTTGCATGTGCGCCATCTGGCTTGATGTCGCCGGAAAGTGCTGCTCGCGGCTGGCCTGCATCTCCGCCGCTGTCGGCACGGCGCGAATGCCGCCTGCGCCGCCGTTGTAACTGACGCGGTTATTCACCACCGTGTTGTTGATGACGGTCCGGTTGTACGTATTGTGAATGACGGTGGTATTCACATTCATCACAGAGCGGTTATAGAAGAAGTTTCCGCCACGCCAGTAGCCGCCGCCGAAGCCGACGCCGCCGTAGCCAAAGCCATAGTTGACGCCGCCGTAGAAGCCGACGTGCGGGCCCCAGTAGCCTGCGTGCCACGCATACATTCCACCGGCAAAGCCCCAGTATCCCGGCGTCCACAGCAAACCCACTCTTGGCGGATGCACCCAGACACCGGGGACCCAATAATAGCCTGCCGCACCGTAACCCCAGTATCCGGGCGTCCACAAGTAGCCGGGTCCCGGGCACACCGGCTGCGTATACACCGGTAAAGCGGGCGGCGCAATGGCCACCGAAACAAACACCCCGGCAAACGAGGAGACTGGCATTGCAACGATTGCCAGCGCAAGCAATATCTTTCGTAGGGAACTAAAAACGTGCATGACCTATTCTTCTCCTGTCGTCCTAATATTCGCTCCCCGCATAGCGGTATGGCCCGCGGAGAAACGCTTTTCCAGGCCGCAAATCGTGCGACGTCTGGCCTTGCCGGGTATAGACGCACTCCAGCGAAATTTGTTGCGCAAAAAGTCGATTGGCATCTTGGAGCAATTCCAGGGCAGGCGAAAGCGTTGCAAAGATGGCCCACATCCGCCTTACGATGTCGCATACGATGCAAACATGCAATTGAAAGAATGACAGCTATTTTAAATCAGTTTGGAAGCAGCCGCGGAGCCGCCGCGCAGGTTGGGTCCAGGCCGCAGATCGATCGCGTTGCGGAAGGCGAGTTTTGCGGAAGGCGCTTTGAAGCTGCTATGCGCGAAGCGATCGAAGTGAGACGAGGAACAGAAACTATTCGACCGCCCGCGCGTCTCAAACGTTATGATGAGTGGAACATCATCTTCTTTCTTGCGATCTGAGACAAGAATTTCCGCCGGTTCTGTTTGTGAGGCATTTTGATCGAAAATAGGTATCGTGTTCTGCGCTCACACGCCCGGCGTTTTGCAGTCGGAATGGTTCTCATCGGCGGCGGGATGCTCTGGGCGCAAGCGGGCACGTCCCCGGATGCAAACCCAGATTCAACCACGGTGTCGCTGGCGGTCGACTCCGTGCCAGCGTCCATTGCGGGCGGACAATCCACTGAAGACCAACAGGCGCCGAACGCACCGGTCCCGCAATCGCCGAGCGATAAGGCGGAACAGCAATTGCGGCAAGAGGAACATCAACGTATTCTCGGCGTCATTCCGAACTTCAACACCAGCAATATTCCGGATGCGGCGCCGCTTTCGCCTCGGCAGAAATTTCAATTGGCGTTCCGCGGGGCCATTGACCCGTTCGAGTTCTTCGCAGCCGGCGCGCTGGCCGGGTGGGGACAGGCAGAGGACGACAACGCCGGCTATGGTCAAGGCGTGCAAGGATACGCCAAGAGGTATGGCGCGTCGTATGCGGACAGCGCCGACGGCGTCCTGTGGGGAAACGCCATCTTTCCAGTGCTGCTGCACGAGGACCCACGGTATTTCCGCAAGGGCACGGGCAGCTTCTGGGGCCGCTTCAAGTACGCCGTTTCCACTACGGTATGGACGAAGAACGATGACGGTTCATGGGGTCCGAATTACGCCAACGTTCTCGGCAATATCGTTGCGGGAGGGATTTCCAATCTGTACTACCCCAGCGACAATCGGGGCGTTGGACTGACTTTTGAAGGGGCCGCGACGGTCACCGCGGAGGGCGCGCTGGGCGCGCTTGGCGTGGAGTTCTGGCCCGATGTTTCCAGGAAGCTTTTCCACAAGCGAGACCATGTTCCTGCCGCGCCCGCGCCAAAATAGTTTGCGTGTCTCAGCCGGAGAGAGACTGTCCGGCGGCGAAGCCCGATGCCCATGCCCACTGGAAGTTGAAACCGCCCAGGTGGCCGGTGACATCGACCACCTCACCGATGAAATACAAGCCCGGAACCTTGCGGCACTCCATGGTCCTGGCAGAGAGTTCGTCCGTGTCCACGCCACCCGCAGTCACCTCCGCTTTGGCATAACCTTCCGTGCCCGCGGGCACAATCCTCCAGCGATGCAACTGCTGTTCCCATGCGTTCAGGGAGCGATTTGTCCAGTCTTCTGGAGGATGCAACGCGAGCCAGCGATCCGCCAGGCGATGGGGCAGCGTTGCGCGCAATAGCTGTTTTGCGGTCGTCAAATTTCGCGGAAGGTTCGGATCGCGCCATGGCCGCGTCCATGCATCCTCGGGAGCGAGATCGATCTCCAGCGGCTCTCCCGGTTTCCAATAGGAAGAAATCTGCAAGATGGCTGGGCCGCTTAAACCGCGATGCGTGAAGAGCAAATTTTCGCGAAATTGCTGGACGCCGCAGCGGACCAGGACTGGGGCCGCAACGCCGGCGAGGTCGCCGTATGCGGCGAGGTCTTCTGTGGAGAAAAAAAGCGGCACCAGAGCTGGGCGACACGGTTGAATGGCGATTCCAAACTGAGCAGCGAGTTGGTAGCCAAAGGAGGTCGCGCCCATTTTCGGAATGGAAAGGCCGCCCGTCGCCACCACCAGCGCGCCGCAGGAGAAAGCTGCATCCTGCGTGTGGATTTCAAAACCGATCGAGTGGTCCACCTTCTCCACCTTCGCGTTCAAGAAGATTTGCACGCCTGCTTCGCGGCATTCTTCTTGCAGCATGACAACAATATCGCGCGCGGAGCGGTCGCAAAAAAGCTGGCCAAGGATCTTCTCATGGTATGGAATTTTATGTTTGGAGACGAGCGCAACAATGTCTTGCGGGGTATAACGAGCGAGCGCGGACTTACAAAAATGTGGGTTCGCGGAGAGAAACCGTGCCGGGCTGCAGTACAGATTCGTAAAGTTGCAGCGGCCGCCGCCGGAGGTCAGTATTTTTTTGCCGATTCGGTCGGCGTGGTCCAGGACCGCAACGCGCTTGCCATGGCGTCCGGCCTCGATGGCACACATCAGGCCCGCAGCGCCAGCTCCGAGAATGAGGACATCAAAAACGTGGGTCACTGTGCGATTGGCCAAGGATGGAACTACTCCATTATGCCTTGCTGCAATGCTGTTCGCGCAGGATGCATCTCGGCTAAACTGGAGGCATGGCGCAGGGAAAACCATCCGCGATCGTCGGCTTTCATCAGGATGAGCAGGACGATTGGGTTGCAGAATTATTGTGCGGTCATACGCAACATGTGCGTCATCGTCCGCCGTGGACGATACGCCCATGGGTCATCGATAAAGAGGAGCGCAGGGAACATCTTGGCACGATATTGATGTGCAAAGAATGCAGGCAGGACGATCGCGGTTAAGCCGCGCTAGGAGACGATGGCGGAAAGTTTCGCCCGGTCGGTTTTCGCGTCAGCAGATAGATCATACCGAGGATGACGAGAATGGTTACGCAGCCGGCCAAGCCTAACACGCGCAGGATGGCAACGGTATAGCGGCCCGACGATGGATTGTAATTGCAGCAGTAGAGCAGGAAGAGATCGGCGGCAGTGCCGATCTTGCGGTTCGAGGCATCCACCAGGGCCAAGCGCAGATCGCGCGGCGCATATTGAATGCCGGAGAGATATTTTGAGAGTCGACCATCCGGGGTGGCCACCATAATGACGCTGGAGTGGGCGAATTGGTCCATCTTGCCATCGGGGCCCGGCACCCGAACATAATGAAAGCCGGTCGCGGTGCTGAGAGCGTTGATGGAAGGTTGCTGTCCTGTGAGGAAATGCACGCCGGAAGCCGCCGACGGATCGCCGAGCCAACCGAGGAACAATTGCTTCTCCCCGGCCGCCTGCTGCGGTGTGTCCCTGGGGTCGAAGCTGGCGACCACCACCTGGTAATCTTTACCGGCCTTCAAGCCGGTTTGCCTGAGAGAATCCGCCGCGCCATGCATCACCTGCGGGCACAACATGCCGCAACTGAAGTACACCTCCGCGAGTACGACAGGACGCTTGCCGAAGTAGTCTCCCAGCATGACAGGCTTGCCGGAAGAGTCGATGTATGCCGCGCTTAAAGGCAATTTGCGGTTCAAATTTTGCGCGATGCCGGCATGTTTCAAATAGGAAGGAAGGCCCTGCTGTTGCGTGATCGCGCCTGGTTCCGACGCGGAATATTGCGCTTTGCAGGGCGGCGTGAACAACGCAAAAAGCAGCGCAGCAAGCCACGTGGCGCGTCTCGCGATGCCACCGAATGAAATGTTGCGAGCGCGCCTTGGAACCGCGCGTATGTTGGATGCCTGCACATCTTCCATCCTAATTGAGTTTGCTTGGGTCGTGTTGCGCAAGGGCTGCGATCCGGCCATTCGCCGATCAAAATGCTCCGAGTTTGCCTGGGGGTTGGATTCTGGCGGCGATGGAAATGGAGTGGTAGCCTGTTCAAGGACAATCCGTTTACACAATTGGAGATACTACGCAATGAAGTCAAGCTATAACGGCGTCGCGCTGCCCAAAGATGGCACGCCGATCGAATATTCCAGCGGAACGTATCAAGTACCCGACAACCCCATCATTCCTTACATTGAAGGCGACGGCACCGGCCGCGATATCTGGCGCGCGTCGCAGCGCGTTTTCGACGCGGCGGTCGCCAAGGCCTACGGGGGAAAACGCGCGGTCAAGTGGTTTGAAATTTTCGCCGGAGAGAAAGCCTTTGCGCGTTTTCAGAACTGGCTTCCCGATGACACGGTGCAGGCGGCGCGCGATCTGCGTGTTTCGATTAAAGGGCCGCTGACCACGCCGGTGGGCGGCGGTATTCGTTCTCTCAATGTCACGTTGCGGCAGATGCTGGACCTGTATTCCTGCGTTCGTCCGGTGCGGTATTACCAGGGCGTGCCCAGTCCGGTGAAACATCCGGAGAAGCTGGACATCGTGATTTATCGCGAGAACACGGAAGATGTGTACGCGGGGATTGAGTTTAAAGAGGGAACTCCCGAGTCAAAGAAAATTCTGGACTTTCTGAATGACGAGATGCTGGCCGGCAGCAAGAAAAAGATCCGTGAAGATTCCGGCATTGGCATCAAGCCGATCTCGATTACCGGGACCAAACGGCTGGTGCGGGCGGCGATTGCCTATGCTCTGAAGCATGGCCGCAAATCGGTCACCATGATGCACAAGGGAAATATCCAGAAATTTACCGAAGGCGCGTTTCGCGAGTGGGGATACGAAGTCGCGGTCGACGAATTTCGCGATGCGATTGTGACCGAGCGCGAGAGCTGGATCCTCGGAAATCTGGAAGCCCAGCCCGGCCTGACGATTGAGCAGAATGCCGCCATGATCGAACCGGGACTGGAACACGCGCCGCAGAAATTTCGCGACGAGATTTATGCGGAAGTGAAGCATGTGATCGACAGCATCGGCGTCAGCCACGGGCAAGGGAAGTGGAAGAAAAAGTTGCTGGTCAACGACCGCATTGCGGATTCGATCTTCCAGCAGGTGATCGTTCGCCCCGATGAATACAGCGTGTTGGCGACCCCGAACCTGAATGGAGACTACATTTCCGACGCCTGCGCGGCGCAGGTGGGCGGCCTGGGAATTGCGCCGGGCGCGAACGTCGGCGACGGTTATGCGGTGTTTGAAGCGACCCACGGGACCGCGCCGAAGTATGCCGACAAGGACGTCATCAATCCCGGCTCCGTGATGTTGTCTGGAGTCATGTTGTTCGACTTTCTTGGTTGGGTCGAAGCGGCCCGTCTGATTGAGAACTCTCTGGAGCGGACCATCCAGCAGAAGTTTGTGACGTACGATTTTGAGCGGCAGATGCAGGGCGCCACCAAGGTGGGCACCAGTGAATTTGCAACTCGCATGATTGAAAACATGGACGCCGTTCCAGTGGCGCGTTAGCGCGACTGAGAGTGCTGAAGATGAAATGTTGAAAAGGAGAAGTATGCGGAAGAAAGTATCGATTGTGGGTGCTGGAAACACGGGCGCTACCTGCGCGCATTGGCTTGCGGCAAAGGAGCTGGCCGACATCGTTCTGGTGGATGTGGTGGAAGGAATACCGCAGGGCAAGGCGCTCGATCTGATGGAGGCCATGCCCATCGAACAGCGCGATGTTCACATTACTGGAAGCAACGACTATGCGGCCACCGCGAATTCGGACATCGTCGTCATCACGGCGGGGATTCCGCGCAAGCCCGGCATGAGCCGCGACGACCTGCTGCAGACAAACTACAGGATCATGTCGGACGTGGTCGGCAAAGTGGCGGCGGCCTCGCCGGACGCCATCCTGATCGTCTCCTCGAACCCGCTGGATGTCATGGTCCAGACAGCTTTGAAGCAGTCCAAGTTCAATCGCGAGCGCGTGATTGGCATGGCCGGAGTCCTGGATTCGGCGCGCTTCCGCACCTTTATTGCCGAGGAGCTGAAGGTGAGCGTGGAAAATGTCTCCGCATTTGTCTTAGGCGGTCACGGCGATACCATGGTCCCGATGCCACGCTATTCCACCGCGTACGGCGTGCCCATCACGGAACTGCTGGACAAGGCCACCATCGACCGGCTGGTGCAGCGCACGCGCGACGGCGGCGCGGAGATCGTCAAGTACCTGAAGGCGGGCAGCGCCTACTATGCTCCGGGGGCGGCCACAACCGAGATGGTCGAGGCCATCCTGAAGGACAAGAAGAAGGTGCTTCCATGCTCGGCCTATCTGGAAGGCGAGTACGGCATCCACGGCCTTTGCGTGGGTGTCCTGTGCAAGCTGGGGGCGCGCGGCCTGGAAGAGATCATCGAGCTGAAGCTGACCGACGAAGAGCAGGCAGGAATCAGGAAGAGCGCGGATTCCGTGAAGGAACTCTGCGCTGTGATCGGCGTCTAATTTCATGCTAAAAACGGCAGTTGAGCCAGTGGATGACTATTAAGTGCAATGTCTGCTTGGACATTTAACAGCTCCGCGCTTCACCGGATCGGTTGCAAGTGCTGTATTTGTAAATACTTGCGATCGCTAGGGAAAGCTCGTATGGCAGCGGATCAACTGCCGTTCTAAGTTCCTGCAAACAAAGTGAATATTTGAGGCAACCTTTTCTCTCAATCCCTGCTTCTTGAGCTACTGACCCCACTTTTTGGGGAGGTAGCTCGGTGTCTTTGACCCAACCCTGAAGACTTTCCTAAGCGACTGTCACTCAACTAGCGGACTCGAATCCTATGGATTCGCCGGTTTTTGGGGGTCATTAAAAACAAGGAGGCAGGTATGAACCAACCATTTGCGGCACGGATGGCAACAGCGGCTACAGCGGTCGTTTGTTTCCTCGCGTTGTTTGCGTCGCCGGTCGCGGCGCAATATTCGGTAGTCAACCTGGTTTCAAACACAAGCGCATTGAGTCCACTTAACATTGATCCAAACCTGGTCAATGGCTGGGGTCTGGTGTCATCTCCAACCAGCCCGTTCTGGGTGTCTGACCAGAACAGTAGCGACGCGACGGTCTTTAAGGCGAGCGGCGCAGTCATTCCGCTCGTGGTTCAAATTCCGTGCGTGGTAGGTGGAATGGTAAAGGTGCCTTGCCCTTATCCTGGAGAAGGAAAACTCTTCGAACCGCATGCCGGCAAGCTGAATTTTTTTGGTCCTACCGGTATTGTGTGGAACAGCTTTTCCTCAACCGGCGCCTTCACGGTTCCCGGCAGCACCCCTTCTCACACGGCGATGTTCATCTTCGATACGCTGGATGGCCTGATCGTCGCCTGGAGTCCACAAGTCAACCTTACTCAAGGCATCGTGGTTGCGGACCGCTCGTCCAGCGGGACATCCTACAATGGACTTGCTCTGGCCGCACTGTCCGGCAGCCCGCATCTGTATGCCACGAATTCGGTGCCTGGAGGAAAGGTCGACGTGTTTGACAGCACGTTCACGTTAGTGAATTCGTTCGCTGCCGATCCCGATCCGCCGATGGGTTTCGTCCCGTATGGGATTCAGCTCATCGGCAATAAACTCTATGTCACTTACTTTAACGCCAGGGGCGGAGGTGGAATTCTGGATATCTGCAATCTGGAAACCAGCTCTACCGCTCCAATGTGCCGGCGTCTGTTCGCCAGCCTGCCTTCCTCTGGCCAGACCGTGCTGAACGGACCTTGGGGTTTGGCGCGCTCACCCGCCAACTTTGGCGAGCTCAGCAACAAAATCCTGGTTGGAAATGTCACGGACGGAATGATCCATGCCTTCAATCCGGATACAGGAGTGCTCGCGGGAACACTGACGTTAAGCAACGGCAAGCCTTTCTCCGTGCCCGGATTATGGGCGCTGCAGTTCGGCCAGGGAGCGGCCCTTAACGGTGCCATGAACCAGCTCTTTTTTACCGCTGGACCGGCGCCAGCAGACAACTCAAGCCTTCTGTTCAGCGAGGGTCTGTTCGGCATGATCATGCCTGCGGGGAGGTCACGTCCGGGCCAGTAGTAAATAGGGGACATACGCTGTTGCGAGACTTTCAGCGACTGTGTCCCTACTTTACATGTGCCCGGCTGCAAGGGATTTGTGGCTTTGATCTCCGAACGCATAGCCACGTCTGAAAACCAGCCCAGGCCATCGGATGCCGCGCATCCGATGGCCTGGGATCCTCAAAGTGTACGGTACCTCAAGCAGACGCAAAGGAGGCTGCCATGAGGAAATATACGTCGTTCGCACTCGCGGTCGGGTTGCTGTTTCCATCGGCCATGATCTCCGCGCAAACCGGGACCCAAAAAGCAGGAAGCGGACAGTGGCCCTTCGCAGGACAGAACCTGGGCAATACTCGAAGCCAGCCAGCGGAACATCTCATCGGCCCCGCCAACGTCAATACTTTAATTCCAAAATGGACATTTACAACTGGAGGGAACGTTTCGGCCACCCCCACCGTGTCTGGAAATGCCGTGTACTTTCCGGATTGGGCGGGGAATCTGTATGCCGTCGACAGACAGACAGGCAACCTACTCTGGTCGCGGAAGATTGCGGACTATGACGGCGTGGCCGGAGCAATCTCCCGCGTAAGCCCGGCCGTGTATGGCGATGAACTGATCCTCGGGGACATCGAAAACGTCAGGGCGACCCACAACGGGGCCAATGTAATGGCCGTCGATAGGCATACAGGCGCATTGCTATGGATCACTCAGGTCGACAACCACCCGGCGGCGATCATCACCGGTTCTGCCGCGATTTATGGCAACGTCGTGTACCAGGGGGTCTCCTCTTCCGAAGAGACTCTCGCGATCGACCCCAGCTATCCTTGCTGTACATTTCGCGGCAGCGTCGTCGCGCTGGACGCGCGGAGCGGCAAGCTTCTCTGGAAAACATACGACATGCCGGACAATGGTGGGCAGCCGGGAGGGTACAGCGGCGGCGCCATCTGGCAGATACCGGCGATCGACCCTGTGCGTGGCTCCCTTTATATCGGAACCGGCAACAACTACACCGCGCCGGAAAGCGTCTTGCAGTGTTTGGCAATCTCCCCGCAGCAAAGTTGCTTTGCGCCGGACGATTACTTCGATACCGCAATGTCCCTGGATCTAAAGACAGGGGCTGTCAAATGGGCGCAGACACATACCAGCCAACAAAGAAATGCGGAACCGCAATTCGATTTAACATCAGGGATGATCGTGTGGACGCAAAGGGTGCAGCCGTTCGATATCTGGACGGTGGGTTGCAAACGTAAGACCAAAATCAACTGCGAGTTTCCCTCCAGCCCCGATTTCGATTTCGGCGGTTCAGGCCCGAATCTGCTGGGCAACATCGTGGGCTTCGGCCAGAAGAGCGGTATTTATTGGGCGCTGAACCCAGACAATGGAGATGTTCTTTGGAAAACACAGGTTGGTCCGGGCGGCACATTAGGCGGGATCGAGTGGGGAACAGCCACGGATGGCTCTCACATCTACGTCGCCATCGGTAATCCTGCCGACCTTTCATACACACTGGTGCCGTCCGGGAGAACCATCCGGTGGGGATCGTGGAGCGCGCTCGATGTGAAGACGGGGAAAATCCTATGGCAAGTGGCCGACCCCACGCCCGGCACCATCGACACAGGCTCGGTCAGCGAAGCCAATGGGGTGCTGTATGCAGGATCCTATTCCGGTGAGATGTATGCTCTGGATACGAACACCGGGAAGATATTGTGGAACTTTGCCTCAGGCGGCTCGGTCATCGATGGGCCGTCGATCATGGGCGATTTCGTGTACTGGGGTTCGGGTTACAGCAAAATTCGACCGGGAATCGCGAACGATAAACTTTATGCGTTCAGCCCTGCCGCGCCAGGGCGATAATTCAGTTTGCGCGAACGATGAGCGGGCTTCAACTGTGCGGCGATAAATCGTTACGGTCGGAGTCCGCTCATGTGCGATCGCCTTGCAGTTGGCGTTGTCCAGCCGCGCGGATCACCAGGGCAATGTTTCGCCGAGATGGATGAATGCGCCGGTCGGTCCATCGCTCGGCAACGTGGCCAAGGTAACGGAAGTCGCTGCTCCGGCAACGATGTCCATGGGGGCTGCGTCGGTGCCCATATCGGTTTTTACCCAGCCGGGATGGGCTGAGTTCACCTTGATCTTCGTATCGCGCAGTTCATGCGCCAGGTGAACGGTAAAGGCATTCAGAGCGGCCTTGGAGGCATCGTAGGCGAACGGTTTGATGCCATAGATGGGCGATTGCGGATTGCTGTGCAGCGTCAACGAGCCCATAATGCTGGAGAGATTGACGATCCGCGCCGCAGGGCTTTTGCGGAGCAAGGGAATCAGGGCCTGCGTCAATGCGACGGGCGCAAACAAGTTCGTCTCAAACACGGCGTGCAGTGTTTCGGGCGTGGTGGCAAGGGTGTTGTTGCCGCTCCAGGCATCTGTTTCTGCAATGCCGGCATTGTTGATGAGAATGTCGAGTTTTCCGAAATTGTGCTCGAGAAATTTGACGGAGGCGGCGCGGTCTGCAGCGTTGGTGACGTCCAGCTTCAGCGGGCGCGCATCGATGCCCTCGGCACGAAGCGCCGCCGCCGCTGCCTCGCCTTTGTTTGCATCGCGCGAGCCCAGAATGACGGTGATGCCCAGCTTGCCAAGCTGGCGCGCGGTCTCAAACCCTATGCCTTTATTTGCGCCCGTAATCAGCGCGACCTGTTTGTCTTGACTCATACGTCCTCCAGATCCTTTCCACTCAACCTTAGATCGATCGGGAGGAGGAAAAGATTCAAGGATCGAGAATCACGCGGAGAGCGGCCGTCGCCGTCGTTATGCGACACGCTCAATGGTTACAGTCTCAAGGATCACCGGGTTGCGCGGCTTATCGGAGCGGTCGCGATCAAGTTCGGAAATCTTGTCCACGATGTCTTGCCCTTCGACGACTTCGCCGAAAATCGTGTGATTTCCGGTCAGCCACGGAGTCGCAGCCACGGTGATAAAGAACTGCGAACCGTTCGTGTTGGGTCCGGAGTTTGCCATGGCCAACTGGCCCGGCTTGGCGAAGCTATGCGGCGAACCTTTGGTCTCATCTTCAAATTTGTAGCCAGGGCCGCCAAAGCCGGTGCCGGCGGGATCGCCGCCCTGGATCATGAATTTGGGAATCACACGGTGAAAAATTGTCCCGTCGAATAATTTTTCTTTGGATTTCTTGTTGTTGGTCGGATGCGTCCACTCGCGATTGCCCTCGGCGAGATCGATAAAGTTGGCTACAGTTTTCGGCGCGTCTTTTTCATGGAGGCGGCATACGATCTTGCCCTGGGATGTCTGGAAGATGGCGTAGGTTCCGGGTGTTTGACTCATACTTGGCGAACTCCTTTTGAAAGGTAGAAATCTTGTGTTGCAACGCTGCGCGGACCAGAATCGGTTGGGATTTCAATTCCGTGGAGATTCAAGGTTGGGCCGAGGACGGCGGTGTCGCTGTTGCTCCGGGCTGCGGCGCAGCTAACGCCGGCGCCGGCGGTATCGGCTGGCCTGGCTGCACGATGGTGACCTTGTTGAGATAGACCGGGTCGAGCGGTTTGTCCTGCGAATTTCGCGGTACCTGAGTGATGGATTCGGCGACCAGGACGCTGGCCGGATCGCATTGGCCAAAGATGGTGTACTGCTGATCGAGAGAAGGCTGCGGCGCCACGGTGACAAAGAACTGAGAGCCGTTGGTGTTGGGGCCGGCATTCGCCATGGCCAGGCGGCCAGCCACATCGAAGTTCAGATTTGGCACGATTTCATCGTTGAAGAAATAGCCTGGGTCGCCCATTCCGGTGCCCGTCGGATCGCCGCCCTGGACCATGAAGCCAGGAATTACGCGATGAAACGTGGTGCCGTTGTAGAAGGGCTTGCCATGTATTTTTTTGTGACTGGCTGGGTCGGTGTATTGTTTGCTGCCCGTTGCCAGGCCGACAAAGTTCTCGACGGCCGTGGGCGCTTCTTTTGAGTAGAGGCCGCAGGTCATTCTGCCCATCGATGTATCGAAGACGACAGTCGGCCCGTCCGGAGCGATCGGAGCCTCAATGTGGGCGGTGGTTGCTGGATCATCCGGCAGGGCGTCGGTTGCGGAGGGAGCGGATTGCGCCGAGTTGGCCGATGCATCGCCCGTCTGTTGCTGCTGCGACTGGCCGCCGTCGGGTCGGGCAGTGGCGTGGATCTGCCCGAATGCGACAAGGCTGAATAGCACTGCCGGGAGAAACAGAGGAAGTCGAACCGTTGAGGGAACCATCACTCCGTATTGTAACGGTTTGCGCCATCCTGTGAAGCGCGGGCGAGATCGGGTTCCATCGCTCGAATGTGGATTTGTCCGCTGTGTCGTTGAACGCTTCCGAGCGAGCGAGGCGCTGGCGAAGATCCTTGAAAATATCGGCGTTCCGGTCCTTGGTTCCCTCGCAAAACGTCCTTGATCGGGAATCTTTTGCCGGCGTTTAGATTCCCCAAAGGGGGATGATCGTTTTTGGTAACAGAGAAGCAACCTGCATCACAACACTTCTGCACGCAATCGTCGACGGAGCAAGCGTTTCTTATTCCGCGAGCGTTGAGACTGGAATTCAGCCGGGTCAACTGGCGGGAGAGATTCCGCTGACGCCGGGATCGCAGCAAGGGACCCTGGAAGGGCTGATCGGCACACAATGTACCGACTGTCTCCCAGCGGAGTTTCCTCTTTGTGGTGCAGGCAGATGGCGTTGCAGCAGATTGCTACGGGCGGCGACACTGTTACGGCGTACGGCACCATTGTTGCCCAGCGAGAGTCCGTAGGACGAAGAGATGTTGACCACGAGCGCATCGAGCTGCGCGCCGGGCGTCGATTGCGCACTGTTTGCCATGTGGGTATCGATTGCGTTTGTCCGGTTGCAAGACCTCCCGATGTTTGAAGTCATGTGAAGATTTCAACATCGATCTGTATTTATTACATGTATTTCTTACATGATCGCTTCAAGGCAATTGTGACGATGGTAACCGGGCGAGAATTTTCTGGAGATTGCGAAGTCACATAAGTTGTTGACTGAGAAGATGCTAACTGTCGCGTGCCGCAGCCGTAGAGAGAAGCAAACTTGGCATCGAATTTGCAGTGGAATTGTTATTTCTAACAGGGTTTGACTTCCATTTTTTTGTTTCTAACGTCTATGTGAGTCAGTTCAACCAACGAATTTCCAGGAGGCATGATGCGAGCCATTCTTTCTCTAGCTGTCGGAATGTCGGTCGCAGTTCTGATCGTGATCGGTTGTTCAAGCGGATCTTCAAGCAGTCCCAGCATGAATGCCGGAGCTGTGAGTGTGAGTTTGAGCGACCCGACAACCTGCCAGGCACCGAACGGGCCATTCAAAGCGGTTTACGTCACCATTACCGATGTAAAAGCGAGCACCAATGCGAACGCCGCAGCCACGGACCCCAGCTTTGTCGACCTCACGCCGAATCTCGCCTCGTCTCCCATGCAGGTGAATCTGTTGGGGCAGGCGAACAATCAATGTTTCCTCGCCATGCTAGGTTCCAAGGTAGAGTTACAGGCCGGCAATTACCAGCAGATCCGGATCATGCTCGCCCCCGATTCGCAAGGGCCTTCCATCGCCAACAATCAATGCGGAAACTATGCCAACTGCGTTGTTACGTCGGATGGCACGGCGCATGATCTGGCGCTTTCCAGCGAAGCGCAGACTGGATTGAAAATTCCCTCCGGGCAAATTGCGAACGGGCAATTCACGGTGGGAGCCGGCCAGACGGAGGACCTGGATATCGACTTCAACACCTGTTCTTCCATCATTCAGGAAGGAAACGGGA
>JAJYVR010000235.1 GCA_021791935.1 Acidobacteriota bacterium | reverse complement strand
ACAGGCCGTTGGCGACGCCCTCAAAACCATCACCCCCGACAACGCCGCCGCATGGTTCCGACACTGCGGCTACGGCATACAGCAACCATAGTTCTGCTCTAGACCGCGCAACATGGAGGCGACCGTCGCACGAGCATTTTTACTCGCCGTTGCCAGGATGCCGTCCGCCAGCGCCGCCTGCTGGATTTGCTGCTGCGCCAGAGCGCGAACCTGGCTTTCAAGGTCCGGGTCCTCCGGAACCAGCAGCCCGGTGGTGCGGGAATAGACGCGCGTTTTTGTATTGTCGAGTGCAGTGACAAAAATCTGCGCCGGCGGCAAATGCACCTGAATGGCGCGCCCTTGAATTTGAACGTCGCTGGTCGTCAGTTGACCCAGATCGATTCCTGCGACGACATTCCCGTGGACGACCAGCAGCAACTTATCGCCCACTAAAAAATCCGGCAGGATCGAACTCTGACGGTCCCCTTCGACGATCTTATCCATCGAGTAGTTGACGGTTTCCAGGCGCTGGAGCCGTTGAATCTTGTCGACGACCGTCGGCAGAGACGTATCGATGGACAGGCTTCGCCCGGTCGCCACGGCAGCCAATTGGTCCCAGACTCCGGTCTTGGCTTCACGGGCAAACACTGCAAATCCGATGATGCCCAATAGAAGTCCCACCAGCATGGCCGGGAAGCAGCTTCTTTCGCGCTCCGATACCGCAACGGAATCTTTCTGCATTCTCATGCGTGTCTCACTTGGATGCCCATTCGCACGCTGCGATGCCAGGAATGGCGTCCCAATTCCGTCTTAGATCGCCACTGTCTCTTGATATTCGCCGAAAATCTTTCGCAGGGTCCCGGCGATTTCACCCACCGTCGCATTGCTTTCTACGGCCTCCAGAATCGCAGGCATCAGATTTGCCCCGCTCCGCGCGGTATCCGCCACTCCTTGCAAAGCGGCCTGCCATCGAATCGAGTCACGGCGCGCGCGCATGGCACGCAGTCGCTCCACCTGCTTGCGCTCCAGGGATTCGTCCATGCGTTGCAACGGAATCCCAGGCTCGCCTTCTCGCGTGAAGCGATTGACGCCGACAATGACGGCGGATCCGCTGTCGACGGCCCGCTGAAATTCGTAGGCCGCGTTTTGAATCTCCTGCTGCACAAATCCCTGCTCGATGGCGCGAAGCATTCCGCCCATGGCGGCGATCTTTTCCAGATACGCCGAAGCTCGCTTTTCAATTTCGTCGGTCAGCGCTTCGATGCAATAGGACCCGGCGAATGGGTCGACAGTCTGGGCCACGCCCGATTCATACGCGAGAATCTGCTGGGTGCGCAACGCGGTGCGCGCCGCTAGTTCCGTTGGCAACGCCAACGCTTCATCGTAGCCATTGGTGTGCAGCGACTGCGTCCCGCCCAATACGGCAGCCATCGCCTCCACTGCGGTGCGAACGATGTTGTTCTCCGGCTGTTGCGCGGTCAGCGTGGAACCCGCTGTCTGCGTGTGAAAGCGCAACATCCAGGAGCGCGGGTTTTTGGCGCAGAATTCCTCCCGCATGATCCGCGCCCACATACGCCGCGCCGCGCGGAACTTCGCTACCTCCTCAAGGAAATTGCTGTGCGCGTTGAAGAAAAACGACAGCCGTGGAGCGAACTTGTCGACGTCGAGACCGGCATCGATGGCGGCCTGCACGTAGGTCTTGCCATTCGCCAGGGTAAAGGCAACCTCCTGCACCGCAGTCGAGCCCGCCTCGCGCATGTGATAGCCGGAAATGGAAATGGTGTTCCACTCCGGCACATTCCGATTGGCCCACGCGAACATATCGGTAATGATGCGCATGGCGTGCGTCACCGGGTAAATGTAGGTTCCGCGCGCGATATACTCCTTCAAAATATCGTTCTGCACGGTGCCGGAAAGCTTCTTGATATTCAGCCCCTTGCGGCGTGCCACCGCGACATACAGTGCGAGAAGAATGCTTGCCGTCGAATTGATGGTCATTGATGTGGAGATTTTATCCAGAGGAATGTCCGCGAACAGGCGTTCCATGTCTTCAATGGAATCGATGGCGACGCCGACCTTGCCTACTTCGCCCAGAGACATGGGATCGTCGGAGTCATACCCGATTTGCGTCGGCAGATCGAAGGCGACGGAGAGCCCCGCTGTCCCGCTGGCCAGAAGAAATTTGTAGCGGCGATTGCTCTCCTCGGCGTCGCCCATGCCGGCATACTGGCGCATGGTCCACAGCCGGCCGCGATACATCGTCGGTTGAATGCCGCGGGTGTAGGGATACTCGCCGGGAAAGCCGATGTTCGGATCCGTTGACGCTACTTCAGTTCGCTCTGTGTTCGCCGCCGGCACGCTCGATGGTCCGTACACAGGTTCCATCGCGAAACTGGAGGCGGCTGAAATCGGAGAAGCGATGGTTGCATTTTTCTTAGCGGAGCGGCTTGGCATTGCGCAACGACCCCTTGCGACTGCGTGCAACCCGCAGTCAAGAATCCTGGTGCGGCGTGCGGCGCGACCGGACAAACGCGCTGATAGAAAAATAGATAAATAAAACTGTCATCGCCAGATCGATCTCGAAGTGCCGATGTTCCGGCCCCGGTCTCCATGCATGGCGAACGCGCCACAGGCCCTGGGCAAAAAACAGCGCGAACAACGCGAAGAACAGTCCGGTCACTTCATGCCACAGTGCGCGGCCGGCAGCGGAAAATGGCTTCCAGAAGGCGCGGCCGAAACCGCGGCTGCCCCGGGCAGCATTCCGGATGAAGTTGCCGCCGGGAACTACGTTGCGCGTGGCCTGGGAACGCGGCTGAGGGGAAGCGGCGGTTTGTGTCGCCTGCGACCGCTGCCCTGGAGTAGGCGCTGAAGACGGCGCAGTGCCAGTGGAAGCCACGTGGCGCGCCTGCTCGCGCAGCGCCTTCGCCGCCAGACGCGTGCCGATCCCAAGCCTTCGACCTAAACGAACCTTGTCCACACAGAAAAAGTGTAGCAGCCGTGCGCTACGGCATTGCCCTCTTGTCGAAAGCAAAGTATGGTAAGAAAAACGCGACCGTTCTGGCGCGGGGAGGCTGAATTGGACCGCAAGATACGCAACCTCATTGAGCAGCTGGGCGAAGCCATCCACGAAACCGTTGCCGAATCCGATCAAATCGCCGGAGTGGTGCGCAATATCCGCGCGGAAGGCTTTGAGGTCATGCTGGTGCTGGAGGCAACCATTGGGTTGAATGAGGCCACCCAGGAGACGGCGGCGAGCACGCCCGCGGACACTCCCGAGTCAGGACCCTTCACCCCGCAAGACCTGAATTTTTTAAGCTCCCTACGTATTCGGATCACTCAAGAACCGAATGGCCCCGACCCGGCGGACAAATCCGGGGATGCCGGCTGACCTCGGCCATAGAAGTGCCATGGTCCCCTCAACCGCCGCCGAAACCCCGGCTAAGGGGATTTTGTTGACAGCCGGTGAAAATAATACATGCCTTCCAGGTGTTCCCAGCCTTCGTCGGCGGCGGGAGTCTGCTCAAACAGCCCAACAATCCCTTTTGAACCTGTGGCCTTCAAGACCTGGAAAATCCCTGCCTTATTCGGCAGTTTGTCCCAGGAGCTGTTCCCGTCCTCCGCATCCGACATATATTGTGGATCGTAGATTTCCGAAGTGATCCGCACTCCTGCAAGGCGGGCCCAATATGGCCCCGTGTTGCACGCTCGAAAGCACGATACGACACTACCGGGAGCGGATTCCATCGTCAGCCAATTTTCTCGCTGTCCCATATTCCGCCGTCGAGTACCATCCATGTGTCTTGCCACTAAAAATTGCCGATTCCCTCATTCGTATGACTGTTTGGACGCCAGACAGTAGGATCGCCAGGGACATGAAAACAGTCGCACCGGCTACCATTCCACGTTTCCGGATATCTGTAGCTGTAAAAACGGCAAGCGTGACGATACTTGCGGGCCAAAAAATCCCCGCTATGTATCGATCTAGAAAATGGACAGACAAATACATGAGAACGCAAAAGCCGAAAAATAAGTACAACCCAAGGAGCAGCAGGAGGAGATCCTTATAAACGCTAGGCCAAGCTCCCCAAATAGCGCAAAGAATAAGCAAGGATAAAATGTAAGAATGGTCCACTGTAAAGACGATTAGATGTCGAGATTGCTCGACAATCAGGCGAATCTGCCGCCGTAAGCTGAAGCGCGGGAAGATGCCTTCATTGAAATAGCTTGGGTCAAACCATGGAGCGTAGGTCGCATGCGGGAAGTGGTCAAATGACACAACTATCGGATTTGACATCAGTTCTACTTCTGAATGCTTCAACGCAACATGCGAATTCCCAAAGCGGGCAGGTTGGTTATTGAGGAGGTGCTGGGACTGTGTTCCATCAACAAGCCATGCATAATTCAGCCTTGCCGAATCGCCGAAGTCGAAACGATGCTTTTGCAAAGATAGCGCGGTGATATAGGGTCCACAAATTGCGAGGAACACAATCGCCGCAAGAGTGAGTTTCCATGCCGAAGCCTTCAATTGTCCTTGGCGGTACAGTACGAATGTCAGAAGGGTCAAGGCGAGAAGGGCGATCACGAAACCTGGCGATTTTACAAGGTAGGCAATGCCAAGAAACACCCCAGTACCCAAATACCTGAATCCGGCGCATTCCGCAGGGGGAATCTTGATTGCCGTGCTGGATTGACAGGGTGTTCGGCAGTTTCCCGATGTTTCTGGATAACATAACTTTTGGTGAGGTTAT
>JAJYVR010000234.1 GCA_021791935.1 Acidobacteriota bacterium | reverse complement strand
GCCCGCGAGCCCATGCTGGCGGCCCACAGCGCTCTGCTCGGCCATGAGCGCATCGTTGTCGCCGCCAGCGGTTCCAGCCGTCATGCTGGACTGGCCGGTGAGATCATGCTGGAAGACATTGCCGGCCTGGCCGTCGATGTGGAGTACGCCAGCGAGTATTGCTATCGCTCGACGCACACCTTGCACAACCCCGCCGTCATTGTCATTTCGCAGTCCGGAGAGACTGCTGACACTTTGGCGGCTCTGCGCGAGGCGCACTCGCGCGGGATGCAGACGGCGGCCATCACCAACCGCAACGACTCCTCCATGGCGAAAGAAGCGCGGGCGAGTCTTCCCGTTTGCGCAGGGCCGGAGAAAGCGATTCCCGCCACCAAGAGTTTTACCGGCCAACTGCTCGTCCTGTATCTCCTGTCGCTTTCGCTGGCCCATCAGCGCGGCCGCATGACGCTGCATGTCGCCGACTCCATGTGCGCTGAAGCGCTTGCGCTGCCGGAGGTGATTGCCAAGGCGTTGCCCGCATGGCAGCAGCAAGTGCAGGAACTGGCAGCCAGTTATCGCGAAGCTTCCGCCTTCCTGTTTCTGGGCCGCGGGATTCATTACTCCATTGCGCGCGAGGGAGCGCTCAAGCTGAAAGAGTCGTCCTATACCCATGCCGAGGGCTATCCGGCGGGCGAACTGAAACACGGGCCGAATGCGCTGGTGGGGCCGGAAACTCCGCTGGTCGTTCTGGCGACGCATGATCCCAGGGACCACGATTCGCTGCTGCGTTATTCCAAAGTGGTGCAGTTGCTGAAAGACATGCGGCAGCAGGGCGCGCAGGTCTTTGCGCTGGCGAATGAGGGCGACAAGGAAGTGCCTCAGTTCAGCCAGCATTGCGTTTTCGTCCCTCGATGCAGTGAATACCTGCTGCCCATCTGCGAGGTCATTCCGCTGCAGTTTTTCGCCTATTGGATTGCCATGCTGCATGGACGCAACGTCGACCGTCCGCGCAACCTGGTGAAGGCCGTTATTCAGGAATAATGCCGCGCGCAACTCTGGCGGCCACATGCACGCAAAAGCAATGGCTGGATCGCGTCGCAATCGACGAGCAATGGGGCCTCTCACATCCAAGACGAAAAAAGGCAATCTGGTTCGAACTTCCGTCGCCGTTTTGTGCCTGGCCGCCTGGGCCGCGTTTCCACTCGCGCATGCAATTGCCTCCCACGCGGGACCGAAGACTGGGAAATCGGTGGACTGGCCAGTGTATGGAGGCCAGGCCGCGAACGATCATTCTTCCTCTTTGTCTCAAATCAACCGGCAGAACGTGGGCAAGCTGCGGATGGTGTGGGAATTCGACACAGGAGAAAAAGGCGGGCTGGAGACAAGTCCGCTTGTGATCGGGCACGTGCTTTATGCGTACACCTCGACGCAAAAAGTCATTGCGCTGGATGCCGCCTCGGGTAAATTGCTTTGGAAATTCGATTCGGGAGTTGCCGGCACGGGCCCGATGCGCGGCCTTGCGTATTGGACGAACGGCAAGCAGAGCAGGCTTCTTGCCGGCGTCATGAATTTTCTGTACGCGCTCGACCCCGCCACCGGCAAGCCCATTCTCTGGTTTGGCGAAGACGGCAGGATCGATCTGCGCAAAGGTTTGGGAGGAGATTATCGTTTGCAATCTCTCGCGATCACAACTCCCGGCATCGTCTACAAAAATCTGATCGTCGTGGGAGCCATGGAGCCGGAAACGCACCCTGCGCCGCCCGGCGATATACGGGCCTTCGATGTTCGCACGGGCAAACTTGTTTGGCGATTCCGCACCATTCCGCGTCCAGGCGAATTTGGATACAACACCTGGCCGAAAGGCGCGTGGAAGACTGCGGGCTCCGCGAACAACTGGGCCGGCATGACGGTCGATACCCAGCGCGGCATCGTGTATGTGCCCACCGGTTCGGCGGTCTTCGACTTTTATGGCGGCGATCGCATCGGCAACGATTTGTTTGCCGATACATTGCTGGCGCTTGACGCAAATACTGGAAAGCGCCTCTGGCATTTTCAAGGCGTTCATCATGATATTTGGGACCGCGATTTTCCGGCTGCGCCGGCGTTGGTGACGGTGGAACACGACGGCAAACGCATTGACGCAGTCGCGCAGACAACCAAGCAGGGATATGTCTACCTGTTCAATCGCGTCACTGGTCAGTCGCTGTTTCCGATTGAAGAGCGGAGATATCCCTCCAGCAACGTGCCGGGGGAAGTCGCTTCGCCGACGCAACCGTTGCCCACGGAGCCTAAGCCCTATGCCCGGCAGTTGCTGACCGCGGACATGCTGACGAATCGCACCCCGGAAGCGCATGCATGGGCGGAGAAACAATTCAAGACATTTATCAGCGCGGGGCAATTTGTTCCTTTGGGTTTGGACAAACAGACGATCGTCTTTCCCGGCTTCGATGGCGGCGCGGAGTGGGGAGGGCCCGCGGTCGATCCTTCGACCGGAGTGATCTATATCAACTCCAATGAAATGGCCTGGACGGGAGGATTGGTCCGCAGCAAGGCGGCCGCGAGCCAAGGCGAGAAAATATATCGGAATCAATGCGGCCTCTGCCACGGCGTCGACAGGATTGGCTCTCCGCCAACGTTTCCTTCGTTGATGGGCATCGACAAGCGAATGACGACGGAGCAGATTGCAAGCAAAATTCATCAGGGCGGCGGCAGGATGCCTCCATTTCCGAGCGTGAATGGCAGCGACCTGGTCGCGTTGCTCGACTATTTGAAGAACGGCCCGCAGTTGCCCTCTGCAAAGGCGGCATTGCAGGCTGAAACTGAGCCCACGCGTGCGCCTGGCTCGGATCGGGGAGACGGCGGTTATAGCTTTACCGGATATCGGCGGTTCCTCGATCCGGATGGCTATCCTGCGATCGCGACGCCGTGGGGAACGTTGAATGCAATTGACCTGAACACGGGGAAATATCTTTGGAAGGTTCCGCTGGGAGAATATCTCGCGCTGGCAGCGAAAGGAATGACGAATACAGGATCGGAAAATTACGGCGGGCCGGTGGTCACGGCAGGGGGCCTGCTCTTCATCGCAGCCACTGCCTACGACAAAAAAATCCGCGCGTTCAATAGTCGGACCGGCGCGATGCTGTGGCAGGGCGATTTGCCGGCTCCCGGCGTAGCGACGCCCGCTACGTATATGGTCGATGGAAAACAGTATGTAGTGATTGCCGCGGCGGGCAGCAAAGTGGACAAAGTGCCGTTTGAAGGCTTCTACGTTGCATTTGCTTTGCCGTGATAAAGGGGCAAGCCAAACGCTACAGTCCGCGATAGACTCCGCCATCCACCAGAATGGTCTGGCCGGTGATGTAGGCGGCGCGCTCCGAAGCAAGCCAGACGATTGCGTCCGCAACCTCCTCCGGTTTTGCAAGACGTCGCAGCGGGATGTCTTTCACCATCTGCGCTTCATAATCGGCGATAGTGCCGCTTGTGGCTTGCGCGTTCGTTTGCGCCAGTTCTTTCACGCGGTCTGTTGCTGTATAGCCGGGACCGACGTTGTTGACGGTGATGTTGTCGGGACCGTACTGCGTCGCCAGCGAACGCACCAATCCCAGCACCCCGGTGCGCACCGCATTGGAAAGGACCAGCTCAAGAATGGGCTGCTTCACGGCGATCGAGGTGATGGTGATGAATCGCCCCCATCGCTGCTGTTGCATCCGGGGCAGCACTGCGTGGGCGAAGGAGACAATGCTGCGGAGGTTCAACCGATACGCGCTGTCCCATTCCGCCATGGTGGTTTTGGCAAAGGGCTTGGCGGGCGGGCCGCCGGCGTTTGTCACGCAGATGTCGATCCTGCCAAAATGGCGATGAACGGAGTCGGCAAACTGGCGCACGCCTTCGTCGTCGGCAACGTCGAATGTCGCGGTATAGGCTTCCACGCCGTACACTCGGCGCGCTTCTTCGGCGACCTGGTTCAGGGCCTCGGCGTTGCGGGCGCACAGGGCAAGGTTCGCGCCTTCGGCCGCAAAGGCCAGTGCGGTGGCACGGCCAATTCCTTGGCTGGATGCGGCAACAATGGCGACACGATTTCGGAGTCCGGTTTCCATGCAGTGAGTATAAATATCAGTTCAAACCGCGTCCGCGTGAAAGCGGTTCATCCATTGGCAGGCTGCTATACTTGGGCGCGCACGAAAGGGCAAGAGTAAACAGTATGAGTACACCCACGGAACAGAAGAGCCAAAAATTTCAGCATGTACGACTCAATGACATGCCGGTCGAACACCTCAACCCGTTGATCGACCGCCAGTTTGTTGCCGGCGATCGAACCATGCTCGCCCGGATCATTCTGCGCAAAGGTTCGATTGTGCCGCTGCACAGCCACGAGAATGAACAGATCGCCTATGTCCTGGATGGGGCATTGAAATTTGTCATACAGGGTAAAGAACTGATCGTGCGTAGCGGAGAAATTCTCGTAATTCCGCCGAACCTGCCGCATAGCGCCGAAGCGTTGGAAGATACCGTCGACCTGGATATCTTTTGTCCGCCCCGCGCCGACTGGATCAATGGGACAGACGCATATCTGCGTAAGTAACAGGTAGCGTCGCAATCGCAGCCCTGCGACGTGCCCTGTAGAGCCATGGTTCGCGAATATGTATCTGTCACTGTTGCAATTGAAGGTTGACCCATGAAATATGCGCGACAGCTCGTTTCTCTCAGCGTGACGTTCTCGCTGCTGTCCGCCGGCGCCTGTATCGCCCAACTGGCGACGGTCTTCCTCT
>JAJYVR010000233.1 GCA_021791935.1 Acidobacteriota bacterium | reverse complement strand
CATTTCAGCGGGACCTCGGATTGTGGCTGGGCTACAACGCGAGTGGTCGCGACTTTCTGGCCTGGGACTGGAGGCAAACCGCCCTCAATCTTCCAGCGCGCGCGAAGACGCTCATTCTGGGTGGTGTACACGGAAGCTGCCAGTAACATTGCATTAGTTTACACGAAGAAATTCGCCCAGGGCCGACCTCTTCCTCGTTGCCGCGACCGATTCCGTTCGGTAGAAACATGCCCCAATTCCCGCACCGAGTCGCTAATCATAACTTTAAGAAAATAATCTAGATGCTCATATCGTTTTCGACCTTACTTAGGCAACGTCCTCGTAGTAAATTGGGCCCATCGTTCACCGCTGTGCTGCAAAGATTCTTCAAAAAAAATTGCCGCAAATTGCATTCATCGAAGAGATTTGGGATGGCCATGTTCGAAGTCGTTATGGCGCATTGATTTTGCTGGCGGCAACTGGAGTATTGGCGGAATGGCGCGGCCATAGGGCCGTCAACAGCAGCAAGACCTAAGTAAACCATCGCCTCATGCCAAAGCATACCATCGTGAAGACGGCGCTGGCTGGTACTCGAATGCCGCGTCGTATAACGTGGAAATGTCTCCGTTGAATATCGCGGCCACCCGGAGAAAGATGCGGACCGAACAAGAATTGCTGCTGGAGTTGCAGCGGAACATCGACGGCGCGGCGATCGTCGCCAGCACTGTGCGCGCCGCTCGCGCTTTGCGCCAGCAGTACAACCGCCAGCAGCAGGCCGCCGGAAACCATGGCTGGAGAACGCCGCAGATTCTGGCCTGGGAGCCATGGATGAAGACGCTTTGGGATGCCGCAATCCTGCGTGGAGCAGAATCGCGAATCTTGCTGAATGACGCGCAGGAAGCCGAGTTGTGGTTGCAGGTGCTCGATCAGGATGAAGCGGGCGCGCAGACCATGTCCATTGCCGGCTTGGCTAGGCAGGCGCAGCAGACGTGGCGCGCCATGCAACTGTATCGGATCGAATTGCGCCACGTGCGCAATGACGGCAGCATCGATGCGCAGGCCTTTTCGCGGTGGGCGACGGAACTGGAAAAAATCTGTCGGCGGTCGTCTGTCGTACCGTTCTCGCAGGTCGAACCTGCACTGGCATCCGCCATCCAGACCGGGAATTTGCCGTTGCCCAAGGCAATGTTTCTGGTTGGCTTCGACCGCACAACTCCGTCGCAAGAACTTCTGATTGAAGCTCTTCGTGTCCAGGGTTGCCAGGTTGAGATGGTCGAGATCGGGCCGCCGCCGACCGAGATCCCATCGGGCCCCGCCATTGTATATGCACGCACGCCGGAGGAAGAGATTGCGGGCGCGGCGCAGTGGATACGGGCCACGCTTCTCGAAAATCCAGGTCAGCGAATTGGCGTCGTCCTTCCGGCGCTGGGAGAGATACGCGACCGGATGGATGCGGCCTTTCGGCGAGTGCTGGCGCCTTCTTCCATGGATGTTCAGGTATCGGACCCACGCCTGCCTTACGAATTTTCCCTGGGGACGCCCATGCACCGTATGCAAGCGATCCGCACGGCATTGACGTTGCTTGCATGGCTCGATACACCGCTGCCGCCGGAAGAGATTTCCTGGCTGCTGGTGCATGGCGGATTCGGTTCCAGGTCTTCCGATGCGCGCGCCATGCTGGACAAAAAATTCCGCGATCGCGCCTTCCAGTTGGGTGGCCGCGTTTCTTTCTCTTCGTTTCGAGAATGGCTGACAGGTCCTGGGAGCGGGGAGGATGGCTCGCTGTTGCGTCGGACCTTGGAGCGCTTTGCCGCGGCGGCGAAGCGACAGGACATGGGGAAGAAGCGCTCGTTTGCCGACTGGCGGGAGAGCGTCGAAGATCTGCTTGCCGCTGCCGACTGGACCCTGCTGAGGGCAACGGGCAGCGCGGAATATCAACTGCTGCGGCGATGGAACGCGCTGCTGAACGAACTCTCTTCACTCAGCGCAGTGACAGGCACTGTGCCGTTTTCCGCCGCGCTCGACCGGCTGAAAACCCTGGCGGCGAATCTGCTATTTACGTTGGAGACCAGAAACGCGCCCGTGCAAATCCTAGGCGTTTCTGAGGCGGCGGGACTCACCTTCGACCGAATCTGGTGGATGAATGCGCAAGCGAGCAGTTGGCCGCCTCGCGGCCATGCCCAGCCTTTCCTCCCATGGGGCGTGCAGCGCGCCGCGCACATTCCCTATGCGGACCCGGCAGCCGACGCTGTGTTCGCGCATCGCGTGACGAAAAGAATTTTTGCCTCCGCACAGACGGTGATTGTGAGTTTCGCGCTGCAGGAAAGCGATCCGACCACAGCGAGCGCGCACGTTCCAAGCCCGGAGATCGCCGTGTCTCCGTCGGTCCGCAATGTTCTGTCGGAGGTTCCGCTGGTTGCCGTCGAGGACTTTATTTCGGATCGAATCCACATGCGGACGAAGAGCGACGCCGATCGAGATTCTTCCGCGCTGGAGACGGTGGATGAAGAGCCCGCAGTCCCATTGAGGGGAAGTCGAGTCCGCGGCGGCGTCAACTTTCTGAAGCAGCAAGCGGCCTGTCCGTTTCGCGCCTTCGCGGAGTTGCGGCTGGCGGCCGAACCGCTGGCGGAGCCGGAGAGTGGACTGCCCGTGAAGGCGCAGGGAACGATTCTCCACGAAGCGTTGCAGAGTTTCTGGGACGAAATGCGGTCGCGGAAACGGTTGCTGGAAAGTACAGGGGAACAGTGTCGCCAGATGTTGCATGGGCACGTTCGCAACGCATTGCAGCGCTTCTTCGTCCACGCCGAGGAGCCGTGGCAAAGAGCGCTGCTGGAGATTGAAGCGGGCCGCATCGAGGGCCGCCTGCTGGAGTGGCTGGAAGTTGAAAAACAGCGACCAGATTTCATCGTGCTGAAAACAGAAAGCACGCTGGGACATGCGCATCTAGGCGGAGTCGACCTGCGATGCCGCATCGACCGCATCGACCAGGTGGAACAAGGCATTGTGCTGATGGATTACAAGGCGGGGGCGGTAAATAGCAATGCCTGCGACGGCGAGCGCCCCGATGAACCGCAACTGCCCGCCTACGCTGTGTTGCGGCAGAATTCTTCGACAGACGAAAAGCCGCTGGCTGGAGTTGCATTCGCGGGCCTCCATCCCAGAAATGTCGGCTTCACTGTGGTCGGGTCTCTTGCAGGAATTTTCCCGGTCACTCCGGGAGCAACCGACAGCCAGCGCGGAAACTTGTCGCCCCAAGAGTTGTTGCAGCAGCAAGAAGAGTGGAGAACAACGCTGACGCGGCTCGCGGAAGATTTTCATGCTGGGGTCGCTGTGGTCGACCCGAAGCGGCGAAACGAGACCTGCCGCTACTGCGCGCAGGGTTTGCTGTGTCGAATTCGCGAAGCGGAAGACTTTGTCGAAGAAGAAAATCCGGACGAAGTTGTCGCGGCCAACAGTTCGCAGAGTTTCAATGCATGAGCAACCCTCGCAAATTCCCGTTGAATGAAGGCACAACCGCCCTGCCTGCGCAGGCGGAGGCAGCCGCTCGCGAAGATGCGTGGGACATGGAGCAATCCTGGATTGTGGAAGCGCCCGCAGGCTCCGGCAAGACCGAGTTGTTGATGCAGCGTTTTCTACGACTGCTGGGCCGCGTCGAACAGCCCGAGGAAGTCCTGGCCATCACATTTACGCGCAAGGCGGCGGCGGAAATGCGAGATCGAATTCTGCAATCGCTGCGCGATGCGCAGCAGAATGTTCCGATCGATCCGGCTGCAACCCATAAATTGCAGACCCGCGCCTTTGCTCTGGAAGCGTTGGAGGCAGACGCAAAATTTGGATGGGACCTGGTCGGTCGGCCGCAGCGATTCAACATTCGCACCATCGATTCTTTGTGCAGCGAAATTTCCAGCCGCCTGCCCGTACTTTCACGGTTGGGCGCGGAGATGCGGCCAGCGGACGATGCAGACGACCTCTATCTTGTCGCAGCGCAGGCGGCCATGAAAGAAATGGGCGGCAGCGATCCGCGCTTGCGCGCGGCGGCCCGCGAACTGTTGCTGCACCTGGATAATCGCCTGGAAAAGGCGGCGGGCCCGCTGGCGGACATGTTGCGGAGCCGCGACCAATGGGGCCGCGTGTTTCCCATTGACCGCGAATATTCCGGCGATGAATTGGATGCCATCATCCGCCAGCAGTTTGAAGGGCCGCTGCGGCAGGCTTGCAATGAAGCGCTGCGGCGCGCGGCTGACTTGTTGCCTGAGAAAAGCTGGGAACAAATCTTCGACCTGGCGCGGTATGCGGCGGAGCAGCTTGAACATTCTGAATATGAGAATAATTTTCGCGAACTGATTGGCACATTCAGTGTGCCGCCGAGCAATCAAGACCATCTGGCCGCATGGAAATCGGCGTTGCACCTGCTGCTGACGGATACATATTCCCTGCGAAAACCCAGGGGCGTCAGCATTAAGATGGGCTTCGCGCCGAAGCAGCCACGCACGCAGGAACTGAAAGTGCTGCTGGCTTCTTTGGAAGGCGAAGACCTTCTGGTTCGCGCGTTTGCCAAAGTGGCCAAGCTGCCGCCCCCTTATTATGACGATCAACAGCGGATGATCCTGCGGTCAAGCTTTCTATTGTTGCGGCGCGCAATAGCGCATTTGAAATTCGCGTTCGCACAAACCGGGCGCACGGACTTTGTCGAAATCGCGCTGGCCGCCAGCCAGGCGCTCGACGACGAGCCGGACTCGCTGGCGCTTGCTTTTGGAACGAAGATTCAGCATTTGCTGGTG
>JAJYVR010000232.1 GCA_021791935.1 Acidobacteriota bacterium | reverse complement strand
AAGAAAATCTTCTTCTGGCTCGATCTCCGCTCCCATCAAGGTCCCGCGTGGACCCAATCGTCCGGCACTCCATTGGATGACGAATCATTGCTGCGGTTGCGGGGCCTGATTCGGCTGCTGATTTTGATTCTTATTGTCGTCTTTGAAAACGCCGAATATCTTGCCAAAGAACCCCTTTTTCTTTTTCTTCGGTTCGGCCTGGTTCTGTGCGCCATTCTCCCCATTCGCTGGATTTGTTCCCGATGGGGGCTTCGGCTGCACTACATTTGCCGGAGGCGGGGAAATGGGCGGCGCAGACTGGTTTCCTCCCAATCCGAACATCTTTTGAAAGATGTTTCGCTGGTCGCCATTGGGATGGTCGCAGGTCCCGGTCGGCTGGGTTCCGTCAAGGAATGCCGCGGTGTAGTCGTCGGGGCACGACGCGTCCGCGATCAGGTTGGTCGCTTTATCGAGCGTCACTTCAGTGACGCCAGCGGGTGGATCGAAGAATTGCGTGTCGGAATACTGCGGCAGTTTCACCGCATTCTTCATGAATTCCGCCCACATCGGCACTGCCGCCTGCGCGCCTTCAAGTTTCAAATCGGTGTAATCGTCGTTGCCGATCCAGATGACGCACAGTAGATTGCTGGTAAAGCCGGCGAACCACGCATCGTGCTCAGTCCCGGTCTTCCCGGCGGCAGGCGCAGTGAATCCAAGCCCGCGCACCCTCTCGGCTGTGCCGTGGTTGATGACGTCCTCCATCAGGCTCAACGTCAAATAGGCTACGCGTGGGTCAAGCACCGGCTTTGAGATCGGAGCAAAATCGTCCACCACATCTCCGTCGGACGTTCGAACCGAAGAGATCATGTTGGGTTCAATCCTGACGCCATTGTTGGCGAAGACTGTGTACGCTCCGGCGACCTGAAGCGGGGTAGCGCCGTAGGTCCCAATGGCCACAGACGGCGTCGCTTCAGCGGACGCGATGCCGGCCTGATGCGCCAACGCGGTCACATTGTCCAAGCCGACCATTTGCGCCAGCGCGATCGTGGCAACATTTTGCGACAACATCAGCGCCGTTCGCGCCGTGATCATGCCCATCTGTTCGTGTTTATAGTTGTGCGGCGAGTACTGCACGTTGCCGTTATCGAAGTCGAAGGTCGTATCGGCGTCGTTCAACATGGTCACTGCGGTAAACACGCCCTGCTGGCCCGGCAGCGCAACTCCCGTCAGGCTGCTGTTGAATGCGGTTGCGTAGACAAAGGGCTTGAACGACGATCCCATCGGACGCTGCACGACGGCGTGATTCAACTGGCTGGCGCCGTAGTTCCGTCCGCCCACCAGCGCCAGTACCTGCCCGGTATGCGGATTTAAAGCGATCATCGCCACCTGCGGATAGGTGATGTGCTGGTTGGTCATTACGATGCCATGGCGAGTGTGGCGTTCGTAGCGCCTTCGTACCAGATCGTCCACCTGTTTCATGCCGTTCTCAACCGCCACCGTGGCGATGCTTTGCAGGTCCGGGTCGAGCGAAGTGTAGATGTGCAGCCCCTCGCCGTTGATGTCGCGGTCCCCGTAGCGCTCGGTCAGCCGCTTGCGCACCAGATCGACGAAAAACGGCGCCTCTCGCTCATCCACGCTGAATGGCGTCAAATTGAGCGGCTCCGCCTTCGCCTGCCGTGCCTGCCGGCGCGTAATCGAGTGGGTTTCCACCATGGCGTCCAGCACAAGGTTGCGCCGCGCGATGGCGCGCTGCGGATACCGGTACGGCGACAGGCGGCTCGGGCCCTGGATCATGCCCGCCAGCAGCGCGCACTCCGGCAGATTCAAGTCGCGAATGTTCTTGCCGAAATAGGCCTGCGCCGCCTCTCCGAAGCCGCTGATCGCGAAGCTGCCGCGTTGCCCCAGGGGCACCTCATTGGCGTAGATAGTAAAGATTTGCTGCTTGGTATAGCGATTTTCCAACTGGAAGGCAATCGCGGTTTGAATGATCTTGCGCCTCCACTGCTTTTCCGGCGAAAGAAAAAAAAGCCGCGCCACCTGCATGGTCAGCGTGGAACTGCCCTCGCTGTAGCGCCGCGACCGCAGGTCGGCAAACGCTGCGCCGAAGACACGGACATAATCCACCGCGCCATGCTCAAAATATCGCTTGTCTTCAATGGAAATCACTGCGGGGACGAGGTATTTGGGCAACTCGTCATACGTCACCAGCCGCCGCTTGCCCCGGTCCTTATCGGAAAGGCCGGTGATCAATTGCGGTTCCAGTTCGTACGCACTCAGTTGCTCGCCGTTGTCCGCCTTGATTGCTGTGACTACGCCTTTTGCGGTGTAGATGGTCGCGCCATCCGGAGCGTGGTAGGACTGCGGGCCAGGTTGAATGTGAATGCTGCTCTCAGCCAGCGCGAAGGTCCCCAGTTGCGACGGATGGGACACTCCCGCCGGGCTGTAGCCTGCCTGGGTCAGCTCCTGCGCAATCTCCTGGACGCTATATTTCTGGTCGGGTCGAACTTCGGCTGGCGCAGCGTAGATCTTCGCCGTATTGGCAAACAGCGGCTGCCGCAGGCGCTCTTCCACCACATGCTCATACGCGTGATAGTAGTAGGCAAAAACGATGCCGCCCACGGCGCAAATAAACAGGATGCACGCCGCAATCCCCAGCAGCAGCTTGACTCTCCAGTCGGAGTGCCATTGTTTGCCGCCACCGCCGCCGCGGTTGGAGCGATAGCTAGCTCGATTGCCGCCTCCGCTTCCGGCCCGCGCCTTGCCATCTCTGCTGGGTAGGTTCGCCCGCGATGTCGTCCGCGTAGGTCTCTCGTTTCCTGCCATGTTTCCTCTCGGCTGTCCTTGCTGGGTCGACTGGTGTTGCCGGCAGCATGCCAGCGCGCTCGGTTTCCCTTGCCGTGTTTCCGTCGCCTATGCCAGCACGACCGGCGTGGCGGCCAGCACTCGCTCCTGAATCAGTTTCGCCGCGCCTTGAAGCGGAATGTCCTCGCTGCTCCTGCTGGATCGCGTCACCAACTCCACAATCCCGTCCACAGCTTTTTTCCCTACATTGATCCGGAAGGGAATCCCAACTAAATCCGCATCCTTAAATTTGACCCCGGCCCGCTCTTCACGGTCGTCCAGCAAAACATCCAGACCCGCTGCGGTCAATTCTTCCGCCAGCGTTTCGCCGCTGGCCTTCAGACCGGCGTCGCTCACATTGGTGATCGTCACCACTGCATCGAACGGCGCAATCGAAGGCGGCAGGGAAAAGCCGTTGTCGTCGAAGCTCTGCTCCACGCTGGCAGTTAGGATGCGCTCAATGCCGATGCCGTAGCTGCCCATGATGGGAGTGACTTCTTTGCCGTTGGGATCGAGCACGCGCGCCCCCATGCTGTCCGTATAGCGATATCCCAGCTTGAAGATGTGCCCCACTTCCACGGCTTTGGCCACGCGCAGCGGCGCATTGCATACGGGGCAGCCTTCGCCCTCGTTCACTGCGCGAACGCTGGCCGCAACCGTCCAGGTAAAGTCGCGCTTCGGCGTCACGTTGCGGAAGTGGTAGTCCAGCTTGTTGGCGCCGCAGATCATGTTCGTGCGCTCTGCCAGGGCTTCATCCAGTACCACCGCCATCTTGAGCCGGTTGGCCGCCGCCCAGAACTGTTGCGTTTTGTTGGGCTGAAAGGTTGCGCGTTGCAGCTCCGGCAGCAGGCTCGGTTCGACCGTCTGCGTCAAGCCGACCGGCCCCAGAAATCCTCCCGGCGCCTTGAAGTAGATGGCGAGTTCTTCCGGCAACATCGGCCGCAATTGTCCGGCCCGCAGCAGCCCCATCAGCTTGGTCTCGTTCACATTGTGGTCGCCGCGCAAAAAGACGGCGACCGCCAGCCAAACCGGTTGGTCGGCGGCGTCGCGTTTTTCCGCCATGTAGGCCACACACTTAATGTCCTGACTGGCGCTGACCTGCATGAAAGCGGTCACGTCCGCAATCGCGCCCATCCCCGGCGTATGCACCAACACCGGCAGGCCGTCGCCTGTCGGCTCCAGGTCTTCCGCCGGCGCCAGTTGCGAGGTCGCCTTTTCTACGTTGGCGGCATAGCCGCACTGCGCGCAGCTTGCGATCAAGTCTTCACCGGCTTCCGTGTAGACCATAAACTCCTGCGACTGCGAACCGCCCATCGCGCCGGAATCCGCCTCGACCGCAACAAACTTCAGCCCGCAGCGGGAAAAAATTCGCCGATAGACCGCGTCATGCTTCTGGTAGCTGGTATCGAGTCCAGCAGCGTCGATATCGAAGGAGTATGCGTCCTTCATCAGGAACTGGCGCACCCGCAGCAGTCCGGCTTTCGGCCGGGGCTCATCGCGAAACTTGGTCTGGATCTGGTACCAGATTTGCGGCAACTGCTTATAGCTGCGCAGTTCCTTGCGCGCGATCTCCGTCATCACTTCTTCATGCGTCATGCCCAGGCACAGGTCGGCGCCCTTGCGATCTTTCAGGCGGAACATGTTGTCGCCCATGCTGGTCCAGCGCCCGCTTTGCTCCCACAATTCGCGTGGCAATAGTGCGGGCAGCAGAAATTCCTGCCCGATCGAGTCCATCTCTTCCCGCACAATGGCGACGATCTTATTGATCGAACGCTGCCCAAGGAACAAGTAGGAGTAGATGCCGGCACCCAGTTGGCGTATGTATCCGGCGCGGACCAGAAATTTATGACTGGCAACTTCGGCGTCAGCCGGGGCTTCACGAAGAGTAGGAAGAAACAGTTGCGACCAGCGATGCATGAGGTGTCGTTGCTTTCCCGTTCACGCCGTGGAGATCGATGCGTGACGCTTTCAA
>JAJYVR010000231.1 GCA_021791935.1 Acidobacteriota bacterium | reverse complement strand
AAACGCAACGAAGTAGAGCGGCGATTCCGCAGACTGAAGGGATTCCGCCGCATCTTCTCCAGATTCGAGAAGCTGGATGTCGTCTTCCTCGGATTCATCAATTTCGTCTTGATCGTCGAAGCTCTCAGATAGCGTGAACAGGCCCTAGTAGAAGTGAACTTTCCCAGATCTCTTTCTTAGCACGAATGGCATTGTAGATTGACAGCAGAAAACGCTCCCCCTCCGCCACGTCATAGTTGGGATGTTGACTATTTGCCGGATAGAAGGTGTTATGATTACGTCCGAATAGCACGGCTCAATAAATGTATATGACGGAATATCGTTGTTCTTGCAGTCGTCCTCGAAATAGGAAAAATCTCTGAAAGCGGTGTCCTGAACATCGGAAAGATAATCAACGCTGACAAGAATACTCTGCGAGCCATATTGGTAAATGCAATAATCATGGCCCGCCCCATCATTGTGCATGACCTCAAAGATGGTTTTAAGACCAGTGAGAAGCGGATCTTGGGATACCGATCCGAGAGAGGTTGCCGCGTGTGCAAACATTCGATTGGGAATCGTTGGACCGGGTACAGATGAGAACCAGTGATCACAAATCGCAAACCCCTTCGCGAGGGCGCTGATCACCGGGACCAGCGCCAGGCATGGGCCCGTACGCACATCTGTATATCCAAAACCGGGTACAGATGAGGGCCGGGGGGCCGCATCGTCATAGACCACCACACCACCCTCCTCCAGCGGAGAATCATTCAGAATGCCACGCACAACCGCGATGGTATGGGCGCTTCCTGGTGCTGTTTGCAAATCCATCGCATAGTACGGTTTGCCAAGCGTGGGGTCGGATCCTAAAGAAATATCAATGTCCGTTCCAAGATTTGGCAACGTAAATCGCTGCACGGAGCCAGTGCCGTCGATTCCCGCGTATAGGCATGAGCCATCGCTGGCCAGCGCAAGCATGTCCGGCTCACTCTCCGCATCCTGCGATATCCCAAGCTGTCCGTTCAATGGATTCAGTTCGGTGATGGTATTGCCATTCGCTCCATTACTACTTGCCACCGAAAGATATACCTGCTGGGATATTGGATCCCAAACCATGTCATTCGCCCGAGTATCGACCGTCAATAAGGTGACCCCGCCGCTTGCTATCGGTGGAGTCGGCTGGATCGTAAAGACGATGGCGCTTGACATCTCGGTCCCCGGCGCAGGGGTGGCTACGCTAACCTCCGCTGTATCTGGCCCCACGAGATCCGTCATCGGAACCTGTGCCTCCAGTTCGATGGAAGACACGTAGGTCGTCGCCAATGGTTCGGAATTCCACTCAACATACGAATCCGATTCAAAATTCGCACCTAGCGCTGTCAGGGTAAAGGACGGCCCTCCCTCAAGGGCCGCATTGGGACTGATGGATGCGAGAGATGGCACAGGGGGTGGCGGAGCGGGCGGAGGGTTCACATTCCCGATGGCAATTGCGGCGAGTTGTGCCGCCGCGCATCCCAACGCGGCGCACAACAATAACGCCGCCGGGATCGCCAACACGGACCTGATTAACAGCTTGTGCACTTCAATCCGTCGCACTGTATTTCAATGGGCCGCGTAATGTACGAGGGCGTTTATTCACGATCGTCAGAATGGTCGCCGTAAGGGAACCAAGCGCTGCACTGTATCCAGGTCAATTGAGCGGATGCTTCTGCATGAACTCCTTTAAATGCTTTGCAACGGCTTCGGCCATGGACTGATCGTTCATCGCGCCGCCGCGTTGCTTATGGACGGTATAGGCCCAGACGATCTGCTTCGATTTCTCGTCGACCAACTGCACAGCAACGGAAGATCGGTCCTGAATGCCAATACAGTCTGCAAATAAACACCGCGCAAATTTGCTTCCAGTAGTTTGAGTCTTGACCTGAATAGGAGTGGATTCCAAGCGGTACTGCGCGCCGGTCTCGCCCGCTAAGAGAGAAATGGGAACGTGTTTTTTCTGCATTGCAGCCATCAGCGAGGTCTGAAAACCGCCCGCTGGAACAATGTAGATGGCTGGCTCGGGCGGGGTCAGCGTCGCAGCGAGTGCGCTGCTGACAACCAAGAGAAGAAGGGCAGAAGTGGATGAAATTTTCATTGAGACAATTCCCCAATGACGAAGTATCGTCTTAGAGTCAGGATTTGTCTACAATAAATGCTTGCCTATTGTTGCCCTTCGATAGCGGGAACATTACAATCAGGTATGCAACCTCCGACCCACCACTCTGCAACGCGGAATCGAATCCGTCAGCGCCGTCTTCCCATCCTGACCTGTGCCCTATGATTCAACTCCCGGTTCCTGAAGCCCTCACGTTCGACGATGTTCTTCTCATTCCCGCATACAGTGAAGTGGTGCCAACCCAGGTGGGCACACAAACGCAAGTCACCCGTAACATCACGCTGAATATCCCGCTGCTCAGCGCCGCCATGGACACCGTGACGGAGTCGCGCCTCGCCATCGCCATGGCGCAGCAGGGCGGCATTGGAGTGGTCCATCGCAACCTCTCCATCGAACAGCAGGCCGCTGAAATCGACAAAGTCAAGCGCTCGGAAAGTGGCATGATCGTCGATCCGGTGACCATCGCGCCCGAGCAGTTGATCTCCGAAGCGCTGGAAGTCATGCGGCGCTACAAAATCTCCGGCGTGCCCGTCACCAAGAACAAAAAACTGGTCGGCATCCTCACCAATCGCGATCTGCGCTTTGAAACCCGCACCGACATCCCGGTCGGCGAGGTGATGACAAAAGACAATCTGGTTACGGTTGCCGTCGGAACAACGCTGCAGCAGGCGGAGGAGATCCTGCACAAGCACCGCATCGAAAAGCTTCTGGTGGTCAACGATCAGTACGAATTGAAGGGACTGATCACCGTCAAGGACATTCAGAAGAAATTGAAATATCCCAACGCCGCGAAAGATTCGCAGGGCCGTCTGCGCGTCGCCGCGGCCATCGGAGCGACAGGAGATTTTCTGGAGCGCGCCGGCGAAATGATCCGCAATCGCGTCGACGCTCTCGCCATCGATTCCGCCCACGGCCATTCCTCGCGCGTCCTGGATGCGATCCGGCTGATCAAGAAGAACTACCCTGAAATCGACTTGATGGCCGGCAACATCGCCACTTATGAAGGCGCGAAAGCACTGATCGACGCGGGCGCGGACGCCATCAAAGTCGGCATCGGCCCCGGTTCCATTTGCACCACGCGTATGGTGACCGGCGCGGGCATGCCGCAGATCACCGCGATTTCAGAGGCCTATCGCGCCGCCGGGCCGCGCAATGTCCCCGTCATCGCGGATGGCGGCGTCAAGTATTCCGGCGATGTCACCAAGGCGATTGCCGCGGGCGCCAGTACGGTCATGATCGGCTCCTTGTTTGCCGGCGTCGATGAAAGCCCCGGCGAGACGATCCTCTTTCAGGGTCGCTCCTTCAAGACCTATCGCGGCATGGGCTCCATCTCCGCCATGGCCCAGGGCTCGGGCGAACGCTACTTCCAAAGCTCACGCGATTTGGGAGATCGGGAGGAGGCTTCTGCTGCCGTTATTTCCCGCGAAGGCAGCGCCCAGAACCGGCTGGGAAAATTTGTCCCCGAAGGCATCGAAGGCCGGGTCCCGTATCGCGGACCTCTCGAAGCCATGGTCTATCAGTTGGTCGGCGGCCTACGTTCCGGCATGGGCTATCTAGGCTGCGGCAGTATTGAGGAGCTGCAAAAGAACTCGCGCTTCATTCGCATCTCCAACGCCGGTCTGCGCGAGAGCCACGTGCACGACGTCATCATCACCCGCGAAGCGCCCAATTACCATGTTGAATGATCGCCGCAAGGTGCTGTTGAACGCCTGGATTCCCGCGGCCATCTGCGTGGCGACGATCGCAATCTCGTCCTCGGACACTTTTTCCGCCGACAACACCAGCAGCGTCTTTCGCCCCTGGTTTCAGGATATTTTTGGTCCGGTAAGCAATGCCGTTTGGGTCAAGCTCCTCTACGACATTCGCAAAACCGGGCACTTCTTCGGCTACGGTTTTGTCAGCGTGGTCTTTTTCCGCGCCTGGCGCATGACGTTTCGTTTGAGCCGCGCCTATTCCGCGGTGACGGCTTCCCTGCGCGCCGCGGCCGTCGCGCTGCTGTCCACTCTGGCAGTTTCCAGCGCCGATGAGTTTCACCAGAGTTTCCTGCCCAAACGCACCGGATCCCCCTTCGATGTGTTGCTCGACATGTGCGGCGCCATCACCTGTCACTTGGTCCTGTTCGCCTTCGTCGGCAGCCTGCTGGAGTTGGCCAGCACCACCAGCCCTGTGGTCAAGACTGGGGGCCGTCATTACGCGGAAACCCTGGACTGATGGCTCCGCCTTGCTCCTGCCCCGCGCGCGCTTGCGCGCCCGATCATGAGATTGCCACTTCCTGCTCGACCCGCAATTTGTCCCACTTCTCCGCCCCCAGCCGCTGAAAAATCTCTTTGACGGCCATGGTATTTGGAAAGTACAGCGGATCGCGAGAGGCCCGAACCGTGGCAAGCGCCGAATCGTACGCGCGAATGGCGGCGCACAGCAACACATCCGACAGCAGGACCACCCGATACCCCAGGTCTCTCACGTCGTCCAGCGAGAGCACCGGACTTTTCCCTCCCAGCAGCATATTCAAAACGCACGGCCCCTGCACAAGCTGCGGGACTTTTTCAATCTGCGCAATCGACTCCGGCGCTTCCACCAGTGCCAGATCGGCCCCTGCGTCCAGGCCGGCATTTGCGCGCGCAATCGCTTCCTCAAACCCCAGCACGGAGTTGCAGTCCGTCCGCGCAATAATAATGAAGTCCGG
>JAJYVR010000230.1 GCA_021791935.1 Acidobacteriota bacterium | reverse complement strand
CGGCAGGGAGCGCGATAAAGGTGCGCACGACCGGCAGCAGACGCGCCACCAGAACGGTGATGGTGCCGAAGCGTTGAAAAAAACGCGTGGTGCGATCGAGATCGCGACTATCCAGAAGAATGTAGGAACCGTATTTTTCGACGAGCGGACGGCCGCCGTACGCGCCAATCCAGTAGGCAACCGCCGAGCCGAGATTGCAGCCGATGGCTCCCGCAGTCGCAACCCAGAACAAACTGAACCGGCCCGTATAGACCAGGTAGCCGGCAAACGGCATGATGATTTCCGACGGCAGCGGAATGCAGGCCGACTCGATGGCCATCAACAGGGCGACGCCCGGATAGCCGATGTGGGAGACGATGGCGGTAATCCACGGAACGAGGAAGGTAAGGATTTTTTCTGTCATCGAGCGTTTGGATGCGGTCTGTCAGCAGTATAGCGGGACACGCCGGCATTTCCGGTGAATGCGACAGCGGACACGAATGGGACCGGATTTTGCTAGCATGAAGGCTGGAACCAAGGAGAATTCGATGACCGAAGCTGCCACCACCGAAATCGCAACGGAGACGACCCACGCCACTGCGATTCAGAATGCGCCCGCGAAAGAGACTCCCAAGGAAAAGGAGCTGAAGCGGCAGATCGTCTCCTTCCAATTCTTTAAAGCGATGCCGGAGTGGCGCCGCCTGCCCGCGGAGGAACGCGCGGCGCACAAGAGCGCCGTGGCCGCGGTGCTGGAACGCTGGAACCAGGCGGACAGAATGTTGACGCTGACATATTCCACCGTGGGCACACGCAGCGAATGCGACCTGATGCTGTGGCGGATTTGCACCACTGTGGACGACCTGAACCAGATGACCGCGGAGCTGATGGCGACGCCGATGGGCGGATATCTGGAAACAGCCTTCAGCTATCTGGCGATGACGAAACGGTCGCAATATCTGATTGGGCATGAACACGAAGGGCAGGCGGACTCGCGCGGCTTTTTGCGTCCGGGGCGGCAGAAATACATCTTCGTCTATCCTTTTTGGAAGACGCGCGCCTGGTATTTGTTGCCCAAGGATGAGCGCCAACGCTTGATGACGGAGCATATTCGCGTCGGGCATTTGTACCCGCGCGTGAAGTTGAACACCACGTATTCCTTTGGCCTGGACGACCAGGAATTTGTGGTGGCGTTTGAGACGAATTATCCGGAAGATTTTCTCGACCTGGTGGAGCAGCTTCGTGGCACGGAAATCAGCGCCTATACGCTGAAGGACTATCCCATCTTTACCTGCGTGCGCATGACGGCGCAGGAGATGCTGGATCGGGTTGGATAAACCGGTGCCGACCGCGCGTCCGCAAAAAGTAAAGCCCGCAAAGAAAAACGCTGCGGCGAAGGTCGCCCCTGGGCGCGGCGCGAGCAAGGCTGCGAAGAAAGAATCCGGAGAGGAGCCGACGAATCCGCAGCGGGTGGAAGCCATTCTGCAGCGGCTGGCGAAGCACTATCCGAATGCGGTGTGCGCGCTACACCATAGGAATGCGTGGGAATTGATGGTGGCGACCATTCTTTCCGCGCAGTGTACGGATGTCCGCGTCAATCTGGTGACACCGGCGCTGTTCCAGCGCTTCCCTACTCCGCAGGCAATGGCGAAGGCTTCCCAGGCGGAAGTGGAAGAACTGGTCCGCACCACTGGATTTTTCCGCAACAAGGCGAAGAACATCGTTGGCGCGGCACAGAAATTGATTGCAGAATTTGGCGGCGAAGTTCCGCGGACGATGGAAGAGTTGTTGACCATTCCTGGGGTGGCGCGCAAGACGGCCAATGTTGTGTCGGGATCATGGTACAAAATTCCGCTGGGAGTGGTGGTCGATACGCACGTGATGCGCATCACGCAGCGGCTGGAACTGACGAAGTCCACGACGCCGGAAAAAATCGAACAGGACTTGATGCGGTTGATTCCGCAGACAAGCTGGATCGATTTTTCCCATCGCATCATTCATTTTGGGCGGGAGATTTGTATCGCGCGCAAACCTCGCTGCGCAGATTGCTTCCTGGAAGATGTGTGCAACTCCAAAGACAAGACGTGGAGCACGCACTAACGATTCGCGGCCGTTGCTTGCGCTGCCGACCAACGGCAGAGGGCCGCGACCAGGCCGGGGATGGTATATTCCGTGGCTTCGACGGCAGGTTCGATGCCGTGCTGGCGAAGGGTCTGGCTGGTGATGGGGCCGATGGAAGCCGCAGCCACGCCGATTGGCCATGCGGCGATGTTCGCTTCGTGCAGCAGGCGAAAAAAATTGGTCACGGTAGAGGAGCTGGTAAACGTGACAGCGTCGGGAAGGCGGCTGGGCGCGGCGAAGAGGAGTCGCACATCGTCCGCGGATGTCGCCGGAACCATGGTCTGGTAGGCATCGACAACATCCACGGTGGCGCCGGCTTTCCGGAGTTCCTCGGGAAGCACGTCGCGCGCAACCTTGGCGCGCACCAACAAAACATTCTGGCCGGAGACTTGAGGCCGCAGCGATTCGACCAGCGACTCCGCAATGGATTGCTTGGGAACTTCATCGACGTGCAGGCCAAGCTCGCCAAGCGCGCGCGCAGTGGCCGGGCCGATGGCGGCAATCTTCAGACTGTCGAAGACGCCGCTGCCCACTCCCAGAGCGTTGAGCCGCTGCGCCAGCACTTCCGCGCCGTTCACGCTGGTGACCACCAACCACTGATATTTTTGGGCGTTCCACAGCGCCGCATCCAGAGCGTCGTAGGAATCGGGCGGAATGATTTCGATGGCTGGGATGGCGATGACGGCCGCGCCGTTTTCTTCCAGCGCCGTTGCCAGCGATTGCGCCTGATGGCGCGCGCGCGTGATCAAAATTTTTCGTCCCGCTAGCGGTTTCATCTGGCTATATTTCCCGCAGAAGGCGCGGTTTCGGCGGCGGCGAGAAACTCCACTGCGCCACGCGCCAATAAACGATCCGCCATGGCACGGCCCGCGTCTTCGGCAGACCCATGTTGCTCATTGAGTTCCATCTGCTCGCGCAAAACCTGCGATCCATCCGGGCGAGCGACGACGCCCGTGATCGTCCAGCCGTTCCCTGCCGGCGCGCAGTACACGCCGACCGGAAGATGGCAGCCGCCGCCTAATGTCGCCAACGCTGCGCGTTCCACATGCACAGCGAAGCGGGTGGGTGCATAGTCGAGCGCCGCGACAATCAAGCGTGTCGCATTGTCATCTGTCCGGCACTCGATGGCGAGCGCGCCCTGCCCGGCGGCGGGACACATTTGTTGCGAGGAAAATAATTCCTTCACATCGGCAGCCAGGCCGAGGCGATCCAGTCCGGCGGCGGCAAGGATGATGGCGTCGTATTGGCCCTGGTGCAGTTTACGCAGCCGGGTATCGACGTTGCCGCGCAGTTCGCGAATGTCCAGGTTGGCACGCAGCGCGCGCAGTTGCGCCTGGCGGCGCAGGCTGCTGGTGCCGACCACCGCGCCCGATGGCAGCGCCGCGAAATTTCGATGGCGGACAGAAACGAACGCGTCGCGCGCATCGGCGCGCTGCGGAATGGCGGCGACGACGAAGTGTTCCGGCAATTCCGTCGGCAGATCTTTCAGGCTGTGGACGGCGAGATCGATGCGTTCATCCGCAAGCGCCTCTTCAATCTCTTTGGTGAACATGCCCTTGGCGCCCACCTGCATGAAGGGGGCGTGCAGGACGCGGTCGCCGGTGGTGACCAGAATTTCAATGGAGACCTGGTGGCCGCGAGCGCGCAGTTCGGCGGCGATGTGGTCCGCCTGCCAGCGGGCGAGCGCGGAGCCGCGACTCCCAATGCGGATCACGGTAAGCAATCCTCTTTGACGGAAATGGTTTTCGGCGCGGTTGCGGAAACGGGAGTTGCGACGGCGGTGGCATCGGGCGTCGGCGCGAATGCGGCGTCTTGCAACTCGCTGCGCGCGACGGCATCGGCGGCTTGCTGCTCCGCGTTGCCGGCAGTCTGCGTTGTCTCGGCATTCTCCGCTTGTTTTGCGTGGTGTTCCAGATCGAACACGGTTTGAATCACGGCGAGGGTTTCGCGGTCGCCTTCCTGCGCGGCACGCTTGATGGCTTGAATGGGCGCATGCTGCAGTTTGTGGACAAGCGAGCGCGTCATCTGCTCGACCGCCTGCAATTGCTCGCTGGATAAATTGGCGAGGCGAGGGGCCATGCGGCGCATCTCACCTTGCCGGACATCTTCCAGGCTTTGCTGCAGGGCGACGATCGAGGGAACGCCGTTGAGCGATTGCATCCGCTGCGAATAGCGCTCCACTTCCGCGCGAATGATGGCCTCGGCGTCCCTCGCTTCCTTGGCGCGGCTGGACAGGTTCGAGACAGCGACGGCCTGCAGGTCGTCGATGTTATAGACGAACACACCCTCCACACTGTTGATCTCCGGATCGACATCGCGCGGCACGGCGATGTCGATAAAAAACATGGGCCGCTGCTTGCGGCGCTGCATGTATTGCTCGGCGTGCTTGCGATTGAAGATGGGTTGCTCGGCGCCGGTGCAACTGACGATAATGTCCGCAGTGGCGGCATACTGGTGCAGCAGGTCGTAGCCGATGGGCTGCACCGTTGCTTGTTCGCCGCCCGCGAACCGGGCCGAGGCGGATTGGCCGGTCGCAGAGCCGCTCTCGGAGCGCGCGCCGGGAAATTTTCCCGCCAGCTCGACGGTGCGTTCGTAGGTGCGGTTGCAGACGTAGATGGTGCTGGCCCCGTGCTGCATCATGCTGCGGGCGGCCAGTTCTCCCATCTTGCCCGCGCCCATCAGCAGCACGGTTTTCCCCTGCAACGAACCGAAAATTTTGCGGGCGAGATCCACGGCCACCGAAGCGATAGAGACCGAG
>JAJYVR010000229.1 GCA_021791935.1 Acidobacteriota bacterium | reverse complement strand
AAAGCGGATGGTTTCTACACCCACTCCGGCGGCTTCGGCTAATTTTCCGATCGTCATTCGTGATTTCATGCTTGACTCTGTATCTATGTACGGAGAGTAATTTGTTTATTGAACGAGGTAAACAAGCTTGGCATCCAAAAGTTGAAATTTGGCGCGTCGGCAATCGGCAGGCTGCCGACGCATTGTTTATGCCGTAAAAAGGTGCTTGCCAGGCAAGATACGGGCTCTCTCCCTATCGCCACCGGGTAATTGTCAGTAATCGTCCGTACGCTTGATCTTGCTTATCGCAAAAGGTTTATCGCCCTGGAAACTGCTACACGGGGTGCGAATTTGCGCGTCAAATAGCAAAGGAGCGTAGTTTATGTATCCCTTTATTCACATCGGCAGTTTTGCCATTGCCACCTACGGCCTCACGGTGTGGTGCGCCGCAATGGTTGCGACCATCGTGCTTTCCAGAAATCTCAAGCGCTGGAAAATCAAGGCTGATGCGATCACCATCATCGCCTTTGCGACGATTATGGGCTTTGTAGGCGGCAAGCTCTATCACGTGCTTGAAAAGCCAGTACTGCTGATCCATCATCCCGCGCTGCTGATCAACCGGGCGGGCTTTGCATGGTATGGAGGACTGATCGCAGGGATTCTCGCGCTGCTTTGGCAGGCCAGGACTTACCACTTGCGCCCCCTGAGGCTGTTGGATCTATGTGTTCCGTCGGCGGCGATCGGATATGGAATAGGGCGGGTCGCGTGTTTTATGGCTGGAGATGGTTGTTATGGTATCCCCACGAAATCGTGGATGGGTGTCAGCTTTCCTCACGGGATTGTGCCAACCACGCAGAAGGTGTTGCCAACTCCGATTTTTGAACTGATCGGTGGACTGATCATTTTCTTCATTCTTTGGCGACGCAGCCGACCGGGTGCGTCCATCAGAATGGGCCAGATTACCGGGGAATATCTGATATGGGCCGGCGGGGCGCGCTTTCTGGTGGAATTTGTCCGCATTAACCCGAAGATTTTTCTAGGGCTGTCGAATGCGCAGTGGGCGAGCGTGGCATCGATGCTGGGTGGAGTTCTACTGGTGTGGTGGTCGCGGAAGCATCCATATTTGCCAGCGCCTGGAGACCAAGATGACAGCGATGTGGCTGCACAATCCCTGGCCGCCGAAGAACTATCAAGCATAGTTTGACGTTTTCTTCCAATTGGTTCCTGAAAGAATCGGACATTAGAAAGCATCCTGGAGACCAAAACGGCGCCGAATGCACTACAGCGCATCGCGGAGCGCCCTTCACGCACGGAGTGTACGCTGTGAAAAAGGACAGTCGGCTTTTCAAGGTGAAGTTTTGTACTCATGCACGAAAAGAGCGCGGGGCAAAAAGGGTCGACTCATCAAAGCAGCCATATGCGGTGGATGGTTCTGCGAGGAGATGGTGATATCGAAAATCGTTGGAGTATTTTTCTGAAGCCGAGCATTTGCGCCCGCTTGATGAAGCAGATGTGCCGGGCATCCTCCACCGTGTATTCGCGGAATCCAGACAAGGGACGATCCGGCTCCTGCAGCAGCCCTGATCGCTGGTAAAAGCGGATCGTCTCTACACCTACCCCTGCTGATTCCGCTAATTTTCCGATGGTCATTCGTGGTTTCATGCTTGACTCCGTACCTATGTACGGAGACTACTCTGAATTTGGAGAGAAGGAAAACAAGACACATGGCATCTGAAACCAAGACATCTGAGAAATCGAAATCCGGGATACTGGCGCTGGGAGGTCTGGCGGCAATTCTCGCCTCGACCTGCTGCCTGGGGCCGCTGGTGCTGGTCGCCATCGGCTTCAGCGGCGCGTGGATCGGGAATCTCACGGTTCTCGAACCCTATCGACCGGTATTCATCGCTGTGGCATTGATCGCGTTGTATTTTGCCTGGCGACGCATTTATCGCCCGGCAGAGAAATGCCTGCCCGGCGAAGTCTGCGCGCTGCCGCAGACAAGACGCACTTATAAGGTGATGTTCTGGATAGTCGCGGCTTTGGTTTTGGTCGCGCTTACCTTTCCGTACGTTGCGCCGTTACTTTATTGAGATCGACTGCATCTAGTAGCCAGAACAGGAGTGTTTATGAACAAACAATTCGATCTCATTGCAATTGGAACTGGATCCGCGGCGTCGGCTGTGGCTTCGCGTTGCCGTGCCGCGGGCTGGCAGGTTGCCGTGATTGATTCACGCCCGTTTGGAGGTACCTGTGCGCTGCGTGGCTGCGATCCGAAAAAGGTGCTGGTTGGGGCCGCAGAGCTGGTCGACTGGGGCCGTCGCATGCAAGGCGACGGAATAGAGGCCGGAGACCTGAAAATCAACTGGCGAGAGCTGATGCATTTCAAGCGCACCTTCACCGAGCCGGTCCCAAAACGGAGGGAAGAAGGCTTCCGCGAAGCCGGCATTACGGCGTTCCACGGTCGCGCCCGTTTCACTGGCCCTACATCCATCCAGGTTGGCGAAGATACTCTGGAAGCGCGCCACATCGTCATCGCTGCCGGACAGAAGCCGGTCGATCTGAAGATACCCGGCTCTGAGCACCTCATCGACAGCGAACACTTTCTCGAACTCGATAGCCTTCCACCACGGATTCTCTTCATCGGAGGGGGATACATTGCCTTTGAGTTTGCCCATATTGCGCTGCGGGCTGGAGCGCAGGTCACCATAGTCCATCGGGGCGGCCGTCCACTACGTCAGTTTGATTCCGGCATGGTGGAACTTCTGGTTCAGCACACTCGCGCCTCAGGAGCCGACATCCAACTGGAGACCGAGGCCGTCGCAGTGGAAAAGCAATCGGAAGGTCTGGCAGTTCGGGTCTCAACCTCAGGCCAGATGCGGACCTTGCACGCGGACATGGTCGTCCACGCCGCAGGACGTGAGCCCGAGATCGACGACATGAATCTCGACGCGGGCGGCGTTGCGTGGGACCGGCACGGCGTGAAGGTGAATGAATATCTGCAGAGTGTCTCTAATCCGGCGGTGTACGCCGCAGGCGACGCTGCCGCCAGCGGAGGGCCCCCGCTCACGCCCGTAGCTTCTTACGACGGCGTGTTGGTAGCAACAAATCTGCTCAAGGGAAACCATGCCAAGCCCGACTACAACGGAATCCCTTCCGCCGTGTTTACGATTCCACCGCTTGCGTCCGTCGGATTGACGGAAAGCGCAGCGCGGGAAAAGGGATTGAAGTTCACCGTGAAGACGGAATTAACCGGGAACTGGTATTCCTCGCGAAGGGTTGGCGAATCGTCCTCCGGCTACAAGACGCTGGTGGAAGAGGGAACGGATCGCATCCTCGGAGCGCATCTTTTCGGCAGTGCCGCCGCAGAAGTCATCAATGTGTTTGCGCTCGCCATCCGGTCGGGAATTCCCGCCCGGGATCTGAAACATATGATCTTCAGTTATCCAACCCATGGGTCAGATGTGTCTTACATGTTCTAGTCCAGGGTTATTCACCTTGAACCGAATCTCAGGAGGAGAAAATGAAAGCCTTTTACAAAGTGTTTCTCGTAATTTTGCTGGCCGCGCCCATTTCGGCCTTCGCGGCGACTCGTACCGTCACGCTCAACGTACCCGGCATGACCTGCCCGGTTTGTCCCATAACCGTGCGCCAGGCCCTGCGAAAGGTTCCCGGCGTCGAAAAGGTGGACGTGCGTTATGCGAAGAGAGAAGCCATCGTCACTTATAACGATGCCAGGACCAACGTTGCGGCCCTGACCAAGGCGACTGCGGATGCGGGATATCCGTCGAAACCGGAAGGAAAGGCAAAGTAATGTCGTCCCGGTGAATCTCTGCTGCTGTGCCGATTGGATGGATTTGACCCGCATGATGTCGTCTACACTCCGATGCGGAAGGAAGTCTTAGTCTGTCCAAGCGGTACTACTTCAAATAGCACGCTTCGAAAGGAGGATTCGTCATGCCAGCTATCTCACGTGTCATTGATAAAGCCGGCGTTATCGGCGCCATCGTCGGCAGTTTCAGCTGTGCGATGTGTTTCCCGGCGGCCGCCAGCCTCGGCGCCGTAATCGGATTGGGTTTCCTCAGTCAATGGGAAGGCATGTTCGTACATTGGTTGATTCCGATCTTCGCCTCCGTTGCACTGTTGGCGACCCTGGCTGGGTGGTTCTCTCACCGCCAATGGCGTCGCACGCTGATCGGCGCCATCGGTCCGATCATGGCTTTGGTTGGTGTATTCGGGTTGACTCATCACGCCCTGCCCATGGGCGTCGCGCGCGGAATTTTCTATGCCGGATTGGTGGTCATGGCCGTTGCCTCCATCTGGGACATGATCAATCCGGCGAACCGCCGTTGCGCCACCGACAGCTGCGAAATCCCCGCCGCGCGCAATTGATCGCACCGGCGGTAACGCATCCCCAATCAGAAGTCAGGAAAACATAATGACCGAGAATCTGCTCACTGAACTGAAAATCACTGGCATGACCTGCAACAGCTGTGCCGAGCATGTACGCAAAGCGCTCGAGAGCGTACCCGGCGTGAGCAAGGCTCAGGTTTCATACCCGAATGCGTCGGCGCGGGTCGTTCTGGAACGAGAAGTTCCCGTGCAAAGTCTGACTGAGGCGGTGGCCAGTCACGGCTACGGCGCACTGCCTCTGACAGAAGATGCCGACGAACCGACGCGCGGCGGAGAGGCACTGCGCGTTGCCATCATCGGCAGCGGCGGAGCAGCCTTTGCCGCTGCCATTCGACTGCAGGAAGGTGGCGCGGACGTGACCATGATCGAACGCGGCACAACCGGAGGCACATGTGTCAACATCGGCTGCGTACCTTCGAAGATCATGATCAGCGCCGCTCATGTTGCCCATGTGCGCAGGTCCAGTCCATTCGACGGCGGCATCTCT
>JAJYVR010000228.1 GCA_021791935.1 Acidobacteriota bacterium | reverse complement strand
CTGCCACGTGACGATCCTCGATATCCCTCCGTCGGAAAGCCGCCGCATTCTCGCCGACATCAATCGGGAACTGGGCGAGCGCTTCAACATCCACCACACCACCATCCAGTTTGAAATGCGCGACGACGCCGGCTGCGCCGTGGAAGACGGCTGCCTGCCGACAGACGACTCCTTCGCCGCCGCCCACAGCCATTCGCATTCCCACTCGCATTAGACTGTCGATTTTTTTGGAAACAGGGAAGCGGGAAGAGAGAAGAGAGAAGAGTCATTCTGAACGAAACGCGGCGGAGTGAAGAATCCAGAGGGCGATCGAGGCGCTCTCGCCGCAGCACAGGGCAGTGAAACGCTCGAAATTCGTTACGAAATTTCCGTCGAATCCGCCGGTTTCGTCGATATACAAATCCGGCCATGGACATGGAACATGCTTGAACGACTGACACAAATCGAAGCGCGCTACGACGACCTTTCTGCCCAGATGGCGGACCCGGGGCTGGTCTCCGATCAGCAGCAATATCAAAAGATCACCAAGCAGCATCGCGATCTGCAAGCGGTGGTGGAAAACATTCGCGAGTTGAAACGCATTGAGAAGGGCATCGCCGATGCCAAGGCCATGGCCAGCGAGCCCGACCCCGACATGCGCGCCATGGCGGAAGAAGAACTGGCGCAACTGGAATCCGAGCGGCCCGCCGTCGAAGAACGTATTCGCGTTTTGCTGCTGCCGAAAGATCCCAACGACGAGAAGAACGTGATTCTTGAAATCCGCGCTGGGACCGGCGGCGACGAAGCGTCTCTGTTCGCGGCGGAGCTGTTCCGCATGTACACGCGCTTTGCGGAACTGCATCGCTGGCGCGTCGAGGTGCTTTCCATGTCGGAGTCGGGCGTGCGCGGCATGAAGGAGGTGATCGCCATCATTGAAGGCGAGCGCGTCTTTTCGCAGATGAAATACGAAGGCGGCGTACACCGCGTGCAGCGCGTTCCGCAAACGGAAACGCAAGGCCGCGTCCATACTTCCGCCGTCACCGTGGCCGTGTTGCCGGAGGCGGAGGATGTGGACATCAAGATTGAAGCGAAGGACCTGCGCATCGACACCTTCTGCTCTTCGGGCCCTGGCGGACAGTCGGTGAACACCACCTATTCCGCGGTCCGCATCACGCATTTGCCGACCGGCACCGTGGTCAGTTGCCAGGATGAAAAATCGCAGATCAAAAACCGCGAAAAAGGAATGCGCGTGTTGCGATCGCGGCTGTATGAAGTGGAGATGGAGAAGCAGCAGCAAGCACTGGCCAAGGAACGCAAGCAGATGGTGGGCACCGGCGACCGCAGCGAAAAAATCCGCACCTACAATTTCCCGCAGAACCGGCTGACGGACCATCGCATCGGCCTCACCATTCACCAACTGGCTGAAGTGATGGAAGGTAAATTGCAGCCCATCGTCGACGCGCTGATCGCGCACGATCAAGCAGAGCGGCTCAAGAGCGACGCCGCCGCTGTATGAGAGGCATGTTCGCGGAGTCGATGGCCATCGGCGACGCGATTGCCTGGGGGACATCTCTTCTCGATGAATCCGATGCCATCCCCACGGCGCGCAGTCGTTCGGATGCGATCCTGCTGCTGCGCCATGTGCTTGGCATTCCACACGCGGAAATGTATGCCTATCGCGAACGCCCGATGACGGCGCTGCAAACGGAGGCATTCAACGCGCATCTTCAGCAGCGCTTGCGCGGCGTACCCATCCAGTACATTACCGGGGAGCAGGAATTTTTCGGACTGCCGTTTCGGGTCACGCCCGATGTGTTGATCCCCCGGCCTGAAACGGAGCACCTAGTGGAAGCTGCGATCGCGCGTTTGAAGGGTCTTCCCGATGCACGCATTGTCGATGTCGGCACAGGTTCCGGCGCAATTGCGGTGGCCCTGGCACATTCGCTGTTGACGGCTGAAATCGTTGCACTCGACATCAGCCCGGCGGCCCTGGCGGTTGCCTCGGAGAATGCGAAACAGAACGGAGTGGTCGCGCGCATTCGATTTGTCGAGTCGGATTTGCTGGGCGCGGTTGCGGACGAGCGCTTCGATGCCATTGTGTCGAACCCGCCGTATGTCGCGTTCTCCGAACGCTCCACGCTGCCCGTCGAAGTGCGCGAATATGAACCGGCGCGGGCGCTGTTTGCCGGGCCTACGGGGTTGGAAATGTATCGACGACTGATTCCGGATGCGCGCGCGCTGCTCGTACCAGGCGGCTGGCTGCTGATGGAAATCGGTCACGGCCAGCAAGACGCGGTCGCACACATGCTCCAGGGCTGGGATGCGGTCGAGTTTGTTCCGGACCTGCAGGGGATTCCGCGAGTTGCGATTGCGCGCAAGGGGTAATGTTTGGGGGGGTGGCCCTCGAACCTGGAGGGTGCGGTTCACGCCCCGAAAATGTTTTTGAAACAAGCTGTAGCTTGTTTCCAGTGAGCGTAGGTGAACATCGAAAAGATACTCTATCGATCGATCTCGAAGAAAGCGCGATCTGTGCTTTTCTGCGGGCTGCTGGTTTGCCTTGTCGCGCAAGCACTGCGAGCGGCGGAGTTGAAAAAACAAACCGCGGCGGCGTTCGACCGCTATATCGCCGCGTCCGAAAAGCGCATGCAGGCGGAGCTAAAGAATGGCCCCTTCCTTTCTATGGACGCCCTGCCGGAGGAACAGCGCGGGGAATCCTACGCCCAGTTGCAAGAAGGGCTAATTCTGGTAAACCCGGTGAATGCAAGAGCCGGGGGTTCTCCCATGAAAGTCCCCGGCGGCCTGATTCACGACTGGGTTGGCGTGGTCTTCATCCCAAACGCGTCCCTGGCGCAAACGCTCGCGGTCGCCCAAAACTACGACGATTACCAAAACATCTACCGGCCGGAGGTACGCCGTTCCAAGCTTTTGCAGCGGAGCGGCGACAATTTCAAAGTGTTTCTCCAGTTCTACAAAAAATCTCTAATCACGGTTGTCATCGACGCGGACTTCGATATCGATTACAAACGCCTCGGAGCGGATCGCGTGGTGAGCGATTCCTATTCCACGCGGATCGCCGAGGTGGAGAATGCCGGCCAAGCCGACGAGCGGGAATTGCCGGTCGATGGCGGGCACGGCTACCTCTGGCGGCTCGACAGCTACTGGCGGCTGGAAGAAAAGGATGGCGGCGTGTATGTTCAGCTAGAATCGATCGGGCTCAGCCGCGGGGTCCCGACAGTGTTTGCCTGGCTGGTAAATCCATTGCTGCGAAGTATCCCCCATGGGGCCATTACGGATATGCTTGGCGCAACGCGTAGGTTTGTCGCCAAAACCGACCAGGCGCATCCATGACCAGAGTCGATAGGGTCGGCCCGTCGTCGACACAGATTGTTGCTTCAACCGCATCCCGCCTTTTGCGATGAACTGCAAAAGAGGAGCGCGCGGGGGCTAAACAGATGTGGGAAACACGCTTGAGAAAATTGAGGAATTCACGATGATCGTCCATGCGTTCTTGTTTCAATGGAAACCGCAGGCCACCGAGCGGGACAAACAACAGGCAGCCGAAAGAATCCGTGCCTTGCAGGGACAAATTCCTGGGCTGATTGAGACCAGCTACAACGCGAACACCTCGCCGCGTTCCCAGGGATTTACCCATGGCGGGGTGATGAAGTTCCGCGATGCAGCGGCGCTCGAGGCCTACTTCACGCATCCCGTACACCAGAAGCTGGTGGATTGGCTGATGCCGCTGTTGGTTGTCGCCGCGGAACTGGACTATGAACTGTAGCGGATGGACTGTGGCCCATTCAAAGATGGGCGGTCTAGGTTCCTGGAATGTTTATTGCCCCACTCAAGCCAAAAAGCAGGCTTGAATGGGCCACCATTTCGAAAACACCCAGGTTAGCTGCGCGAACCTGGGGCACCCGAATTTTGTTGGCGCGTGGGAAAAGCAGGTCCCTCCACTGCGCTGCGCTCCGGTCGGGATGACAACGTAATCTACCTCGATCCCAGGTTAGCTGCGCGAACCTGGGGCACCAGGATTTTGTCGGTGTGTGAGAAAAGCAGGTCCCTCCACTGCGCTGCGCTCCGGTCGGGATGACAGTGCTTTACCCAGCGATCATTCCGGGCGGTCGAGATCGATTTCGGCGACGGCTTCGAGGGTCGCTTCTTCCACGTTCCAGGCCTTCAGCAGCGGGAAGATGGTTCCCATGGAGAAGCCGGCGCGGACCAGGCTGCGAACGATGCGGGCGGTCTCTTTCTCGTTGGCGGGCTGGCGCAGGCGTTTGCGCTGAATGTAGCGGCGGGCGAGTTCGGCTTCCGGCACGTCAGAGTAGGCAGCGTCCAGGGTTTTGCCGATGACGTCGCCATGCACGCCGCGCTGGACCAGGTCCTGCTGCACGCGGCGGCGGCCAAATTTCTCATTCTCCACCCGCAGGCGGGTGTAGTCGGCGGCGTAGCGGGTGTCGTCGAGATAATGGAGTTCCTTGAGCCGAAGGACGACGGCCTCCACCTTGGCTTCGCCGGTTTCGTCGGGCTCGACGCGGCGGCGCATCAGTCGCCTGAGTTCGGCGACGGTGCGCATTTTGCTGCCCAGGGCGCGCACGGCATAGTTGTAGAGGGCGGCGGCATCGAGCGGCCCGCGCTGCCGCTTGGCGGAGGTTTTCGACCGATTGGAGGTGCTGAACGCCACGCGCTTGCTCCTGCCCGCATCCTACGCCGACTTGCAAGGCGATTGCATGTGCGTACAATCATGACCGTGGATTCCCGGGGTGACGCCGGGTCCCCCTCGGTGGTAAGTATCCCCCGGCAGAGCCGGGGGCCTTATGGTGTGAGCCGCTCAAAGCGGCTTGTGCGGGGGTCGCTAACGCGGCCCCCGGTTGCGTTGTGCCGCCTGAAGGCGGCCTGTCAGTTCCAGATC